>NZ_RZQA01000125.1:0-10283 GCF_004022915.1 Mesorhizobium sp. M7A.F.Ca.US.006.04.2.1 | reverse complement strand
GCTGCCCCTCATCCGCCTGCCGGCCCCTTCTCCCCGTGAACGGGGAGAAGGGAGCTAGTCTCCGAGCGGCTCCATCTCCTTGCCGGTGCGGTGGATCTGGGCGTTGTATTTGATGCGGCGCACCGTCTCGCGGGCCGAGCCGTCGAGCTTGTAGGCGGAGGCCACCGCCAGCAGGTCGATCGCCGCCAGGAAGGCGAAGCGGGATGCCGTCGGCTTCAGCGTGTCGGGATATTCCGGCACCGCCACCGTCAACCTGACGTCGCAGGTGCGGGCGAGCTCGGTGTCGGGCGCGGTCACGGCGATCGCATTGGCGCGGTAATGCTTGGCGAGCTCGACGGCCTCGATCACCTCGCGGGTGCGTCCCGTCGCCGAAATGGCGATCACCAGATCGCCGGGCTTGAGCGTCGAGGCGGTCATGCGCATCAGATAGGGATCGCACTGGGCGCTGACCGTGATGCCGTAGCGGAACAGCCGGTATTGGGTTTCCTGCGCCAGCGCCGAGGAGCTGCCGCCGAGGCCGAAGACCGTGACCTGGCGCGCCTTGGCGATCAGCTCGGCGGCTTTCTGCAGCTGCGCAGGGTCGAGCTGCCGCTCGGCCTCCTGCAGCGCCCGGCGCGCCTCGCCGAACACGGCGTTCCAGAACGGCATGCCATTGTCATTGCTGACGGAAGGCGACTTGGCCAGGTAGAGCGCGCCGACGACGAGGCTCTGCGCCAGCTTCAGCTTGAAATCGCGCACGCCCTCGCAGCCGATGGCGCGGCAGAACCGGGTCACCGTCGGTTCGCTGACCCCGGCGCGCTGGGCAAGGGCGGCGTTGGAGGCGTCGACGGCATATTTGACGTCGTCGAGAACGACATCGGCGACACGCCGTTCGGCTGGGCGCAATTCGCTGTAGGAATCCTTGACCAGCGAGATGATGTCGGGGATGCGCCGGACAGGATCGCGTCCCTCGGTATCGGGGCCTGGAACAGGCTCGTCCTGGCTGCCAGCGTCGGTCATGGGGTCCTGGTCTTTCCCTGGGTTGCGAGGCTGTCGTCTTAGCATGTTTGCACGCCCTGGCTCCACGTGCCCGACCGGATCGCAACCGCAGCGTGTCGTTGGGGAAAGCTCACCTTCCTCCGTTCCTCTCCGGTCCGTGTCAGTTCCGAAGTATGTAGGAAAGCAACATGCATTTCAAGGCCGTAAAACCGACATTAAAACAACATGATAGGTATACTAATCGATTTTCGTGATACGGCTGCTATCGTCGGCGCTTGACAGGAAAGTAGGATAGTTACAGACTGATTTTCGCTGGGGATGAGCCAATGGATCATCGCGCAATCTTCCCGGGGGGCAGATGAACACGGGCGATGCAAAAAAGCCGAAGCTTGGCGTGCAGGCAGCGACCAAGATCTATCACACGGCCTCCGGCGACCTGCTGGCGCTGGACCGCTGCAGCGTCGATGTCAGCGTCAATGAAATCGTCTCGATCGTCGGCCCTTCCGGCTGCGGCAAGACCACGCTTTTGTGGTCGATGTCGGGCCTGCACAGCCTGACCAGCGGCGAGATCCGGCTCGACGGCAAGGCCATCACCGGTCCGCATCCCGATATCGGCATCGTCTTCCAGGAGGCGAACCTCCTGCCGTGGCGCAACCTCGACGCCAACATCCGCTTCCCCTTCGAGATCAAGGGCGAGAAGCCGGACCGGGCGTGGATCGCGCATCTGCTCAACCGGGTCGGACTCGATGGCTTCGGCGGCAAGTTTCCGCGCGAGCTGTCGGGCGGCATGCAGCAGCGCGCGGCGATCGTGCGGGCGCTGGCGCTAAAGCCCTCGGTGCTTTTGATGGACGAGCCGTTCGGCGCGCTCGACAGTTTCACCCGCGAGGAGATGAACCGGCTGGTCGAGGAGATCTGGCTCGACACCAAGACAACCATCGTCTTCATCACCCACTCGATTGAGGAAGCGATTTTTCTCTCGGACCGGGTGGTGGTGCTGAGCGCCCGGCCGGGACGGGTCGCCAAGGAATACCGCGTGCCGTTCCCACGGCCGCGTTCGCTGGAGATCATGGCGACGAAGGAGGTCTTCGACCTCACCAACCGGATCAAGATGGACATTGTCGGCGAACGCACGCGGCCAAAAGCGCCGGAGCGCCCGAGCGCCGAAATCGTGAGGATCAGGCCGTGAGCGGGGGCGATGCCATTCCGGAATTCTCAAAGTCCAAGTCGGGCGCCAAGGCGGGCGATGGCCATGAGGTCAGCCTGACCAACCTGTCCGCCTTCGCCAGCGGCCCCGGCATCAAGTCGGGCAAGGAGGTGGCGGCCATTCTTGCCGTGGCGGTGATCATCATCGGCGGCATCGAACTGGCGCTGCGGCTGTTCCACGTGCCGCTCTATATCATGCCACCGCCGAGCTCGATCGCCTATGCGCTGTTCGACGAGTTTCCGCTGATCGCGCCGCATCTCGGCTACACGCTGGTCGAGCTGGTGTCCGGCTTCACCATCGGCGCCATCATCGGCCTGGTGCTGGCCGCCGTCATCACCCAATTCCCGTTCGCGGAAAAAATCGTCGCGCCTTACATCCTGCTTCTGGTCACCACGCCGATGCTGGCGCTGGTGCCGCTTCTGATCCTGCGCTTCGGCTTCGGCTACACGCCGCGCATCATCGCGGTGGCACTGGCCGCCGGGCCGATGGTGATGATCAATGCGGCGACAGGCTTTCGCCGCGTCGACAGCGCCAAGATCGCGCTGGCGCGTTCCTATGGCGCCAGCACCCTGCAGATCTTCTGGAAGATCCGTGCGCCGATGGCGTTGCCGATGATCCTGGTCGGGCTGATGATCGGCGCCATCTTCGGCCTGCTGACCGCGGTCGGCGCGGAAATGGTCGGCGGCGGTTTCGGCCTCGGCAACCGGCTGACCACCTATTCGTCGATGATCCAGATGCCGCAGTTCTTCGCGGTGGTGCTGATCCTGTCGACGCTCGGCATCCTGATCTACGTGCTGTTCTTCCTGATCGGCAAGAAATGGGCGAGCTGGGAGGCTTGAACACAGGGATATGACGGCGCCCGGGAGGCGGGCGGCAAGAGACTGACATCAACAAAAAAGGGGAATGCCATGACCAAAGAGAACTCGATCAACCCGGCGGGGATCAGCCGCCGCTACTTCCTGCAGGTCACCGGCGCCGGGCTGGTGACGGCGACGGCGCTTGGCGCCACCGGCCCGAAGGCCAGGGCCGAACCCTACGGAAAATTCACCTGGATCTCGCCGCGCGGCACGCTCGAAGTGCTCGACGACTATCCCTACTGGGCGGCCAAGAAGGCCGGCTATTTCGACGGGCTGGACACCGACATGCAGCCGGGACCATCGGACGGCACCGCGACGGTGAAGTTCGTCGATGTCGGCCAGGCCGATATGGGCTTCCCGTCGCCCGGCGTGTTCTCCTTCGCCATCCAGAACGGCATGAAGCTGAAGTCGGTGTTCCATATGGGCGCGCGCGACACGTTCAGCATCGCCTTCCGCAAGGGCGAGGGATCGAACGACCTGAAGAAGCTGGAAGGCAAGACCATCCTGCTCGGCTCCGCCGCCTGGCAGTCGATCACCGACCCGCTGCTGGCCGCGCAGGGCGTCGACATCAAGAAGGTGAAATATGTCGAGGCCGGCTGGCCGACCTGGGGAACGGCGCTGGCCGGCGGCCAGGGCGACGCCGCCCTGTCGTGGGAAGGGCTGCGCGCCGAATGGATCGCCAAGGGGCTCGACTTCGAATACTGGCTCGGCGTGCAGAATTCGAAGCTGCCGGCCAACACCTTCGTCGTGCGTGCCGCCGATCTCGAGGATCCCGACCGCAAGGCGTTTTTGGAAAAGTACCTGCGCGGCTGGGCGATGGGCCTCGAATTCGGCTACCAGAATCCACGCGCGGCGGTCGAAGCGGTGTTCGAGCAGTTCCCGACGCTGGCCAAGAATCTCGGGCCGGAGCTCGGCACCACCTCGATCCTGCAGCAGATCAACGTTTTCCGCGGCGACATGGACAAGCGCGGCGGCTGGGGCTCGCACGACATGGCGAGCTGGCAGGGCTTCTTCGACGAAATCCACAAGATCGGCCAGATCACCGCTCCGGTGAAGGCCGAGGATGTCTGCACCAACGATCTGATCGGCCCGGCCAATGATTTCGACAAGGCCAAGGTCAAGGCCGATGCCGACGGCGTCAAGCTGTCGGAAGGTTTTGCCGCGCTCGATGTCGAGAAGATCAAGGCGCATCTGTTCGATTCGGCGGTGAAGTAGGGCTGCGCAACGGGTCATGTCGGCCGCCCTCCATTACCCTGCCTTGGCTCCTTTCCTCTCCCTCCGGAGGGGGGAGAGGTGGCGCCGCGAAGCGGCGACGGAGTGGGGAAAGGCGTTCGTCAAACGCGCAGTCGCCACAAGACAGGCACAATCTGACGAGCAAGAGACCTCAAGCGCGCGGCGAGGGTCTCGACCCCCACTCCGTCGAGCTTCGCTCGACACCTCTCCCCCGATCGACGGGGGAGAGGAAAGGGCCGGGCAATGAGCGGCGGCGCTGACCTGAGGTGATTGTCTCGGATAGACATACGAGCGGCAACCGATCGCCGCGCACAATTCAATCAAAGCCTGGGAGATATTCGGTGTCCGACAAGGTAAAAGTGCTGGTGGTGGGTCTCGGCAATATGGGTGCGTCGCATGCCAGCGCCTATCACCGGCTCGACGGTTTCGAGATCGTCGGCATCATGAGCCGGTCGATCAAGAGCAACACGAAGATTCCGGAAGAGTTAGCCGGCTACCCACTCTACGAGGATTTCGACCAGGCGCTGAAGGAAACAAAAGCGGACGCCGTCTCGATCAACAGCTGGCCGAACACCCACGCCGAATACGCGCTGAAGGCAATCGCCGCCAACTGCCATGTGTTCATGGAAAAGCCGCTCGCCACCAACAACGAGGATGCCGAGAAGGTGGTCGCGGCGGCGCGGGCCAAGAACCGCAAGCTGGTGCTCGGCTATATTCTGCGCGTGCATCCGTCGTGGATCAAGTTCATCGAGGTCGGCAAGACGCTCGGCAAGCCGCTGGTGATGCGGCTCAACCTCAACCAGCAGAGCAGCGGCAGCGCCTGGCACTGGCACAAGAACCTGATCGATTCGCTGATCCCGATCGTCGATTGCGGCGTCCACTATGTCGACGTCATGTGCCAGCTGACCGGCGCCAAGCCGGTGCGCGTGCACGGCATCGGCGCCAAGCTCTGGGCGGAAGCCGACAAGCAGAATTACGGCCATCTGCACGTCACCTTCGATGACGGTTCGGTCGGCTGGTACGAGGCGGGCTGGGGCCCGATGATGAGCGAGACGGCCTATTTCGTGAAGGACGTCGTCGGCCCCAAGGGCGCGGTGTCGATCGTCGCCGGCCAGCAGGCAAGCAGTGTTGCCGAGCTGGCAGAGGTTTCGAATTCCGCCGACATCGACCGCCACACCAAGACCGATGCGCTGAAGATCCATTATGCCGCTGTCGACGGCGACAAGAATTTCTCCAAACCCGACGAGATCGTCAGCATGGAGGACGAACCCGGCCACCAGGAACTGTGCGATCGCGAGCAGGCCTTCTTCCTGCGCGCCATCCGCGAGGATCTCGACCTCACCGAGCAGATGGATGCGGCGGTCAACAGTCTGCGCATCGTGCTGGCCGCCGAGCAGAGCATCGCACTGGGGCGCACCATCGACCTGGCCTGAAGTCGCGCCAGCCCCCTCATCCGGCCGCTTCGCGGCCACCTTCTCCCCGTTGGGGAGAAGAGGGTGGCGCTGGCGCTGCAAGTCTCCTCTCCCCTCGGGGAGAGGTCAGCCGAGCGAAGCGGAGGCTGGGTGAGGGGGCCGATGCCCCAATACAGTTCTCCGCAGGAGCAGCATCAACACAAGCTATCCGCCGAAGGAGAGAGATATGGCCGCCGTCACCGACAGTCTGCTGAAAACCTATGCCGAGTCCGACGCGCTGGACCTTGCGGCGCTGGTGAAGCGCGGCGACGTTACCCCGGCGGAGCTGGTGGAAGCGGCGATCACGCTGGTCGATCGGCTCAACCCGACGCTCAATGCGGTCATCCATCGCCTCTACGACATGGCGCGCGCCCAGGCGCAGACGGTCGACACATCAGCGCCCTTCGCCGGCGTGCCATTCCTGCTCAAGGAGCTGGCCTCGTCCTGGACCGGGGCGCCGAACACCAACTCCTCATTCTACCTGAAAGATGTCGTCGCCGATTTCGACACCGAAGTGGTTCGCCGCATGAAGGCGGCCGGGCTGGTGCTGGTCGGCAAGTCGAACGCGCCGGAGAACGGTTGGTCGATCACCACCGAGCCAAAGCTCTACGGCGCGACGAAGAACCCGTGGAAGGAAGGCATCACGCCCGGCGGCTCCAGCGGCGGAGCGGCCGCGGCGATTGCTTCGCGCATGGTGCCGATCGCCGAAGCCAGCGATGGCGCCGGCTCGATCCGCATCCCGGCCTCCTGCTGCGGCATCGTCGGCCTGAAGCCGTCGCGCGGCCGCGTCAGCCTCGCGCCGTTCGGCGACTATTGGTATGGCGGCGCCTATTTTCTTTGCTGCTCGCGCACGGTGCGTGACACGGCGGCCTATCTCGACGCGGTCGCCGGCGCGCTGCCGGGCGACCCCTACACGCCGCCGGTTCCTGATGGCAGCTGGCTCAGCCTGTCGGCGCGGGCGCCAACGAAGCTGCGCATCGGCTTTTCCGTCACGCCGCCCAACGGCACCGCGATCGATCCGGAGGTGAAGGCGGCGGTGCTGGAGACCGTGGGGACGCTCGAGCGGCTCGGCCACCATGTCGAGGAGCATGACATGCCGCTCGACGCCGATGCTGTGTGGAAGACCTACACCAACATGACCTGCGTGCAGACGGCGGCGACCTTCGACTACCTTGAAACGGTGATGGGGCGGCCGGTGACACCGGGCGATGTCGAGGCGGTGACCTTTGCGATCATCGAGCGTGGCCGTGCGACCAGCGGCACCAGGCACATCTCCGACGTCGAGCAGCTCAGGCAGGTCGGCCGCGACATCGTCGGCGACCTTGGCGCCTACGATGTCTTCATCACCCCGACGCTGACGCAGCTGCCGCGCCCGCTCGGCTATTACGACATGTCGGAAACCGATATCGACCGCTACAACGCCAAATGGGCGGACTCGGTGTTTGCCTTCCCCTTCAACATCTCAGGCCAGCCGGCGATCTCGCTGCCGCTCGGCTGGTCGAAAGACGGCGTCCCGATCGGCGTGCAGCTGGTCGGCCGCTACGGCGACGAGGCAACGGTGCTGGCCGCGTCGGCGCAGCTGGAGCAAGAGATGCCGTGGAGGGGGAGAAGGCCGGCGGTGAGTGGTTAGGTGCTTGGCAGCCCACCGCCGAGTTCCGTGGCGCCCCCTCTGTCCTGCCGGACATCTCCCCCTCAAGGGGGGAGATTACGCGCTCAACAGCCTTCGCCAAATCATCTACACGGTAAGGTGGGCGAGACGGCGAAGCTGCCAATCTCCCCCCTTGAGGGGGAGATGCCCGGTAGGGCAAGGGGGGCGTAGAGCGCTGTCCCTGCAGTGACCCGCCTCGTTATCCAATCCTCTCCAGCCGTCGCGGCAGCCTGTTCATCGGCTTGGGCCCGTCCGGCGTGATCAGGAACTGGTCCTCGAGATTGAAGCTAGCGAGGCCGTCTATGTAGAGCGGGATCTCGAAGGCCAGCACCATGCCGGCTTCGATCACGACATCGCTGTCGGCGGCGATGAACGGCCATTGTTCGGAAAACACCGACTGGCCGACGCCATGGCCGAAATGGCCGCGGCGGTAGGTGCGCAGCCCTTGCCGCGCCAGGCTGTCGGTGGCGACGCGATGCACGTGGGCGAGCGTGGTTCCCGCATCAAGGGACGCCAGGCCGTCGTCAAAGGCCCGCTCGGCGATGGCGTGCAGTTCGGCCTGCTCGGCGGATGGCGGCCCGAAGGTGAAGTTGCGCGACATGTCGGAGGCGTAGCCGCCGACCGTGCAGACCATGTCGCACTTCAGCGGATCGCCAGGCATCGCTTTCGCATCGGCATCTTTGGCCCGAGCGCCCAGCGTCACATATTCGGCAGTTTGGACCGTATGAGACAGGCCGGACGCGGCCGTGGCGACACCTTGCCGGTAGAGGGCAATGAGATCGGCCTGGCGCATGCCGGCCATCGCATCGACCTGCAGCCGCTCCAGCCCGGCTTCCGACAGGATGATGCCTTGCTGCAGCAGGTCGATCTCGCGCGGCGACTTGATGGCCCGCAACCTGTCGAGCACGGCCGAGCCGTCGACCATCGTGCAGGCCGGCAGCAGCGCCTGCATGACCGAGAAATCGGCGGCGGGAACAAAATCGAGGTCGACGCCGACCCTTGCGCGCCCGAGCCCAAACCCGGTCAGGATCTGCTTCAGCTCGTCGACGGCACGGGCGAGTTCGAATGTCGCGGGCCGAGAAAAACCAGGCGCCCGGCCGGCAAGGCCGGCCTCGATGCGTTGCGGCAACCCTTGCCCTGACGTCGAGGCGTCCAGCGTGGCGGCTTCGATCCAGATCGGGTGGCTGCGGATGACAGCGTCCGGCAGAACCCGCTGCAATTGTCCCGCATTGAAGTCCGCCACCACGACGCCGATCGGCAGGTCTCGGCCAGCCGGGATGACGACAAAGCCGGCGCCGGAGCGCCGGAACAGTCCCGCCGGGCCGATCGAGGCTCCGGTCGCATAGTGGAAGGCCTCGGGCGCGCACAGCACCAGCGCCTCGATGCCGGCGCGGTCCATCAGTTGCGCCGCGCGCTGGCGGTCGACAAAGCCTGTCATGGGTTTCTCCACTGTCCGAAGCGGCAACGGAGCATTCCGGGCATCGACAATCAAGCCGCTGACAACAGCTACTTGATCGATTCCAGCTTGGCGACGGCGGCGGTGAAGCCAGCCAGCGACACCGGGATGGTGACCGGCTTGCGGGTGACCGATTCCATGCCGATGTTCAGATTGGTCCCCGACTTCATGGCCTTGATGAGATCCGCCGACAGTGGCGTGGCGGCATAGGCGCCGTTCTGGTCGCTGGTCTGGATGGCAATCGTCGTCTTCTGGCCCTGATCGATCTGGAAGGAGGCGCCGGACGGCAGGAACAGGCCGTGCGGCAGGGCAAGCAGCATGGCGAGGCTGCCATTGCCGTTGTCGCGGCGCACGGTCACGGTCAGCACGCGCTGCCCGGTCTTGGCCTCGGTCAGGTTCTGCGAAAGCTGGCACTGAAGCTCGGTGGTCGCCGAACCGCTGGAGCAGTTCATCGCCCACGGATTGGCATCGGCCGGTTTTGCATTGCTTTCAGCCGGCTTTGGCTGGGCCGGCTTGGCATCTTCGGCGAGGGCTGGGCCGGTGGCCAGAGCAAGCCACAGGGCGGCCAGCCCCGCGGCCATGCCGAGTAGATTAGGCTTTGCTAAAGTAAATGTCATGTTGTTTTGCCGGATGCCTTGCATGTTTCCTCGCCGCGCCCGGTATTCTCCCGAGCATGGCTTGATACAACACCCGCGACTGTTCCGGAAGCCGAGCAGGAGGCAAGCAAGCCGGCGAAATTACTGTGGCTTTTCGGATACAACGAACAATATTGCAGGAGGCCCTCAGAAATCGAAGCGCCGGAGACTCGCTATACAATAGAATTCGAGTAAGATTTTACACGGGGTGCGTGCAGTCCCCGAAGGACTCGCCAGGGATGGGAACTACCGAGACGCCTCGGCAAGTTGGTGAGATGGCGGCGCGTGGGGAGGATTTCCGCGTGCACGCCGGCTATCGCCGTTCGCGAATCGCCAGGCATCTCTGGAAGACGACGGCACTGACGACGCTGGCGCTCGGCCTTTCAGGCATGGCCGCCTATGGCGATCCCAACGGGCTATGGCAGCCGCAGATCCGCGCCATCATCGGCGCCGACAACAATGGCGGCAACGGCGCGCTCGAAGGTTTCATCCCGCTCAAGCAGACGGCCGAATCCGTGCTGTTCCTGGATGTCCGGGCCAAGCACGATTTCAAGGACGGTTCCGGCCAGGATGTCGGCCTCGGCATTCGCCGCATCGTCAACCCGGACCTGATGATCGGCGGCTACGCCTATCTCAATCTCGAGAACTACAACTCCACCCAGTTCACCGCGGCCACGCTGGGCGCCGAGGCGATCACGCCTCATTTCGATGCGCATGTGAACGTCTATCTGCCGATCAAGGGTGATTCGACGGATCACTCGACCAGTTCGACCCTATCGATGGTCAGCAACCAGCTGATCGAGCAGATCTCGGTCCTCGAC
>NZ_RZQA01001259.1:0-1277 GCF_004022915.1 Mesorhizobium sp. M7A.F.Ca.US.006.04.2.1 | reverse complement strand
TGGCGTCGAGAACCGGGCCGCCCTCGAAACGGCCGCCGGCACCGACGGCCAGATTGATGCGCCGGTCGATGGTGCCGCCGCGCATCGAGCGCCAGGCCGGACCGACTTCGCCGACCGAGCCCGAAACGGCCAGAGCCGACCCGTTGCTATTGCCGATGGCGATGGCAATGTTGCCTGGCCGCACCGCGTCAGCCCTAGCCAACGGCACGGCGTTGATGGCCGTAGCCGGCTTCAGCAGGGCAACGCCAGTCGACGGATCGCGGCCGACCAGTTCTGCCTTCACCGCCTCACCCGAGGCCAGCGTCAGTTCGATCTCCTCGCCGGCCTCGACAGCCTCCTCGGCGGTGACGAAATAACCGTCACGCCAGTGGAAGGCGCTTGCCGTGCGGTGATGATGCGTGGCGAAGCCAGCCGTTGCCGGTGCCGCCTGGGCGGCGAGATCGGCGATGGCTTGCGAAAACGCACTCAGATTGAAATCGCTCATATTGGTCTCCTGGGTTCATCCATGCCCCAGATATCGCTCGACAGCGCGTTCAGAGGTACTCGCCTGACGGCTAGTTGCCGGTTTGACTGGCCATCTGGTCAGGTCGCGGCGGTTCCAGCCGCTCCGCACATATAGTGCGTGTCGCCCAAAAGTGCTCAGCGGTTTTGGGACAACGACGCGCACAGGAAAAAAAATCATCCTTTCGCCCGAAAATACGGAGCCCTTCCATGGCCCTCGCCGCAGCCAAATTCGAACCTGACGATACATTGCTCGACGCATATTCGACGACCGTTGCGGACGCCGTCGACCGCATCGGCCCGGCCGTCTGCCGCATCGAACGCGTCGGCGGCCAGGGCGGCCACGGCTCCGGCTTCGTCATCGCGCCGGACGGACTGGTCGTTACCAATTTCCACGTCGTCGGCGATGCCAGGACAGTGCGCGTCTCGATGCCGGACGGCGCCTCCCGCGAAGGCCGCGTGCTCGGCCGCGATCCCGACACCGACATCGCGCTGGTGCGCGCCGACGGCAGCTTTGCCGATGTCGCACCGCTCGCCGATTCCAAGCGGCTGCGGCGCGGCCAGATCGCCATCGCCATCGGCAATCCGCTCGGCTTTGAATGGACCGTCACCTCCGGCGTCGTCTCGGCGCTCGGCCGCTCCATGCGCGCCTCGACCGGCCGGCTGATTGACGACGTCATCCAGACCGACGCAGCGCTCAACCCCGGCAATTCCGGCGGGCCGCTGGTTTCGTCGGCCGGCGAGGTGATCGGCGTCAACACCGCCATGATCCATGG
>NZ_RZQA01001258.1:0-1278 GCF_004022915.1 Mesorhizobium sp. M7A.F.Ca.US.006.04.2.1 | reverse complement strand
GCGCCAGCGCGCAGGTGGGGTCGCCGAGCAGATGCTTGGCGACGCCATCGACATCGGTCAGGACGGTCTTGGTGCCGACCAGGAACACCAGGCTCGGCTCGTGATATTCCGCTGAGGCGAGCACCGTGGTGTCGCAAGGCCTGTTGGCCTGGACTGCCGCCTCGATCGCCGGGCTCAGCCAGATCGGCTTCAGCGAAGGCGCGATGACGCCGAACAGCAGCCCATAGGTGATGCCGGCGCAAACCGCGATGGCGCCGATGCGGGAGAGCGGCACTTGCAGCTGTCGCGAAAAGGCGAAATACCCTGCCGCCAGTGCCGCCGCGGCCGCCGGAATGCTCCACCAGGAGAAGGTGCCGGTGAGATAGATCGGCGCTCCGACGCAGACCGCCGCCAGGCCGAGGCTGACCACGGCAAGGCCGAATGCGGTCGACCACCACAACCAATCCTGCCAGCGCCTGAGCGGTGCATTGGCCTCCTGCGGCGACAATGTCAGCAGCCAGCCGATCAGCAGCGCCATGCCAGGATAGGCCGGGAGCACGTAATGCGGCAGCTTGGTCGGGATCAGCTCGAACACCAGCCAGAACGGAATGTACCAGGCGAGGCAGAAGCGCAGCCGGGGATCGTCGCGCAACCGGTTGAGGGCCTGCAGCCCGGCGCCGACCGCGATCAGGCCGAAGGGCCACATGAACAGCGAATAGGTCAGCATGTAGAAACCGGGCGGCAGGCCGTGCGATTCCTCGCCCGACGCGACCTTGGCCACCATGTCCTTGCCGACGGCATCCTGGAGAAAGGCACCGCCGCTCTTCCAGGTGATGAGGGCGACCCAGGGCAGCACGATGAGGAGCACCAGGGCGACACCGCGCACGAGCTTCAGCTTCAAGAGCCAGCGCCAGTCGCGCTCGAAGGCAAACAGGGTGGCGACCGTCAGCACCGACAACAGCGGGGCCACCGGCCCCTTGATAAGGATCCCCAGGCCTTGAGCCGCCCAGAATATCCACGGCAGATGGCCGGCCACCGGTTCGTTGCGGCGCGATGCCAGATAGATCTGGGCGAGTGCGCCTTGCGCCGCCACGCAGCAGGCCAGCAGCATGGCGTCGGTCTTGGCGTCGCGACCCTCGAAGGCGGTGGCGAAGATCGCCGCCATCATCAGGCCGGCGGCGAGACCGGCATTGGCCCCGAACAGCTTCGTGCCCGTCCAGGCGATGCCGACGACGGCCAAGGCAATGCCAAGCATGGAGACGAGGCGATAGACCCAGATCGGCGCCGCCGCCCCCTCGC
>NZ_RZQA01001257.1:0-1282 GCF_004022915.1 Mesorhizobium sp. M7A.F.Ca.US.006.04.2.1 | reverse complement strand
ACTCGGGCTCATCGTCGCCAGTGCCCTGTTTGCATATTTCGTCGGCAACCTGTCGGCTGAAGACTTCTTCAGCTGGGGTTGGCGCTACCCGTTCTTCGTCGCCTTCGCCATCAACGTCGTCGCCCTGTTCGCGCGGCTGCGCATCGTGGTGACGCCGGAATACACCAAACTGTTCGAAGGCCAGGAACTGGAGCCGACTTCCGTCCGCGAGACGTTGCGCGCCGAAGGGCGCACTGTCGTGCTCGGCGCTTTCGCGCCGCTGGCGAGCTTCGCCCTGTTCCACATGGTGACGGTGTTTCCTCTGTCCTGGATCTTCCTGTTCACGCGCGAGGGACCGGCACGGTTCCTGGTCATCGAGACGATCGGAGCCTTCTTCGGCCTGGCGGCAATCGCGATCTCGGGCGTCGTTGCCGACCGGGTCGGGCGCTGGCCCTTGCTTGGAGGCTCGGCGGTGGCCATTGCCGTGTTCAGCGGTTTCGCGCCACAGCTGCTCGATGGCGGCTTCGTCGGAGAGTCCGTCTTCATGGTGTTGGGCTTCGTCCTGCTCGGCCTGTCGTTCGGCCAGTCTTCGGGAGCACTCGCCTCGAATTTTTCAAAGAACTACCGCTATACAGGTGCTGCGCTGACCTCGGATCTCGCCTGGCTGTTCGGCGCCGGCTTCGCCCCCATTGTCGCCCTGTTCCTGTCCGCCCATTTCGGGCTGATCTCGTCAGGCGCCTATCTGCTGTCGGGAGCGCTATGCACGCTGCTGGCGCTGCGGCTCAACCAGCGCCTGGATCGGACTCCCGCTTGAGTGACCTGCTTGGCCAGGGCTGGGGACCTCCCGGCCCAATGACGCTGCACGACAAGACCAACAAGCAGAATTTTCTGCTTCTGATCCAACTGCGCTGGATCGCGGTCGGCGGTCAGATCGTGACGATCCTGTTCGTCCGCTACGCGCTTGGCATCGGGCTGCCGCTGGTGCCGATGGCAGTGGTGATCCTGCTGCTGATCGCTCTCAACGTCGCCAGCCTGCGCCGGCACAGCAGCCAGGACGCGATCACCAACACCGAGCTGTTTCTTGGACTGCTGCTCGACGTCACCGCGTTGACGGTCCAGCTTTACCTGAGCGGCGGCGCGTCCAATCCCTTCATTTCGCTTTACCTGCTCCAGGTCATCCTGGGCGCGGTACTGCTGGAGACATGGTCGGTCTGGGCGCTTGTCCTCATTGCAAGCACGTGCTTCATCGCGCTGACCACCTTCTACCGTGAGATCAGCCTGCCCGCCGCACACGGTGCCGGGC
>NZ_RZQA01001256.1:0-1287 GCF_004022915.1 Mesorhizobium sp. M7A.F.Ca.US.006.04.2.1 | reverse complement strand
CGCTCGCCATGCCGGACGGCTCGCCGTTCCCGGCATGGCGAGCGGCAGCGACAATATGCCGGCCAGCGTGATGGCGCCGCGCACGCCGGCCACCGAACCGGCGAGCCGCACGCGCAACCCGAACGGCTCCACCTTGCGCTTGCCCAGACGTGCGGCGATGCCGGCTGCGAGATCGCCTACCCATATCCACAGGAAGCGCAACGCGATCAGGCACAGCGTCAGCGCCACGACGGTCGCGATCGGCTGGATAATCGGGTGCAGGCTCATGAGTTCCGGCGGCACATGGCGGATGATGTCGGGAAGCTGCAGGCCGAGCACGATGAAGAGAGCACCGTTGAAAACGAAGGAAAGCGTCGTCCACAGCGACATCGTCTGCATGCGGGCCGAGACGCCGAGGAAGCGAAACACGCCGGAGCCGCCGGTGAGCAGGCCGGCGGTAACAGCCGCCAGAATACCGGACGCTCCGACATGCTCGGCGCCGAGATAGGCGATGAAGGGCAGCAGAACCATCACCAGCACCTGCGCTTCGGCCGGCACGCCGCCGATCCGGTTGAGCAATTGCAGCAGCTTGGCGGCAACGAACAGTGCCGCGACGCCGATCAGGATGCCAATCGCCACGGCATAGAGAAAACTGAGCGAAGCCGCGGCAAGGGAAAAGCTGCCGGTCAGCACTGCTGCGACGGCGAAGCGGAACATGACGAGGCCTGAAGCGTCGTTGAGCAGCGACTCGCCTTCGAGAATGTGCATCAGCCGCGCCGGGACGACATTCCTGTCGACGATCGAGGACACGGCCACCGCGTCGGTCGGCGACAGCACCGCGGCAAGCGCAAAAGCGACCACCAGAGGGATGCTCGGCACTAGCCAATGCAAGGCGTAGCCGAAGCCGACGATGGTGAAGAAGACCAGCCCTATGGCCAGATCCAGGATCGGTCCGCGCAGCGCCATCAGTTCACGCTTCGGTGCGCCATAGGCATCGCCGAACAGCAGCGGCGGAATGAACACCAGCAGGAACAGTTCCGGATTGATCTCGACATGGATGCCGCGCACCGGCCAGGCGAGCGCGGCACCGATCGCAATCTGCAGCACCGGCAACGGCACCCGCACCAGGCGAACCAGCGCGCCGGAAAGCGCCACGAAGACGAGCACGACCAGAATGAAGACAGCGACTTCCATGGTCCGGTTCCAGGCTTTCCCGCCGACCATGCGCAAAGCCGGCCGATCCGTCCAGCCGCCCTCCCGTGAAAAACGCCGCGGCACCCAATCAATGAAAAAGGCCGCCCTGAGAGG
>NZ_RZQA01001255.1:0-1294 GCF_004022915.1 Mesorhizobium sp. M7A.F.Ca.US.006.04.2.1 | reverse complement strand
GTTCCGGGACGAGGGCGCGGAGGTGGTGTCGTCCAGCCGCATCCGCGTATTGGTGGGCGAGGGTGAGGTGGCTGAAGCCGCCGGTCTGCTCGGCTACCGGTTCACCGTCGAAAGCGAGGTGGTCGGCGGACAGCAGCTTGGCCGCACCCTTGGCTTTCCAACCGCGAATATGAGGCTGTCGGCTGAAGCCGCACTCAGGGAGGGCATCTATGCCGTCCGCTTCCGCCGCGCCGACGGCACGCTTCACGACGGCGTCGCCAGCTTTGGCCGACGCCCGACAGTCGACGACAACGGCGCGCCGCTGCTGGAAACCTTTGTCTTCGATTTCTCCGGCGACCTCTATGGCGAGGTTTGTCAGGTTTCCTTCTTCGGTTTCCTGCGTCCGGAGGTGAAGTTCGAGGGGCTCGACGCGCTGGTCGCGCAGATGAAGCGCGATGAAGCCGAGGCACGCGCGCTGCTTGCCGGCGTCAGGCCGCTCTCCGACCTCGACGCTGCGATGGCATTTTAAGCTACTTCTTCAGTGCCAGGCCGACGGCGATGAAGGTCCAGCCCTGGAAGATCAGATCGATCGCCAGGAACAGACCGAGCACCCACAGGCTGTTGACCGGCCAGCCCATGGCGATGATCAGGCCCGCAAGCGCGGTGATGACACCGGCAGCGACGATCCAGCCCCAGCCGCGTTCCGGCCGATGGCTGTAGCCGACCCAGGCCCTGAGCACCCCTGACGCGACCAGCGCAATCGCCAGCAGGAATGTCAGCACCGCCGAGGCAAGCAACGGATTGCCGAAAGCGAAGAAGCCGGCAACGGCGTACAGCAGTCCGCTGAGCAGCCAGTAGAAGAAGCGGCTCCAGGTCTTGACGCCGAACGCGTGCACGATCTCGATGATGCCCGCCATCAGCATCAGCCATCCCACGACGTAGACGGAAGCCACCGTGGCGACGAACAGGTTGGCGAAGGCAATGCCGCCGAAGATGAGCAGCAGCACACCGAGCGCGACAAACCATCCCCATTTTGTCCGTGTCTGTTCGATCGCGATTTTCAGGGCGTCGCCATGCAGGGTCATTGTCGCGGTCTCCATCGAGGGCTGCGGAATACTGCGGATGGAAGGTAATCCGGGCGCGGGCCAACGTCCAGTCGATGACCGGCAGCGGCATCGCGGCAAAGCGCGAGCGTATGTCTCGGGTTTAAATCAAATTTTACCAAACGGCCGTCAAAGCTGTCATTGGTAATCGTGTGTGTCGTGTTAGTGGAGTGGCCATGAGTCCGGTCGGAAGAATCTCTCTGGTGTTGGCC
>NZ_RZQA01001254.1:0-1294 GCF_004022915.1 Mesorhizobium sp. M7A.F.Ca.US.006.04.2.1 | reverse complement strand
AGCTAGGGCCGCGTCCTCATCCGTCGGGCGGCTCACGCACCAACTCGAACGTGACCTTCACGGAGAATAGGAGCTTGCTGGTGTGATCGCGGACATGGATGGCAACCTCTCTGAAAGTGCCGTCCGGCATCCGGTCTTTGGCTATTTCAAGCAACGCTCTTGCTGCCTCATCTTCAGCGGCTTCCCGGCTCGCAATTTCGGTTCCTTCAGGATCGGGAAAGACTTCGCCATCGTCGGTTAAATCAAAGAAGAAGCGGGCCATGCGACCCTAATTCCGAATCCCCGAAAAGGTTTCCTTGTAGCGCTACTTGCTGGTGATCCAATCCACCAGGCCGGTTTCCATCTGCTCGCACCCGGTGAATTCATGTACCAGGCTCGTGGCCAGATCACGCCATTGATACTCAGGCACACCCGTTTGCCTGACCAACTCTCGGAATGCCGATCGGAGAATGTCGGCGTCAAAGGCGGAGACGGCGACGCTTGCCACGCCCGGATCTTCCCACCCTCGCGCCATGTCATCGTGGTGACGTTGGCGAAGGCGTTTGAGCAGTTCGCGCGATGTCTCGATTGCGCGCCTTGAACGATCCACGTCTTGGCGAAACTTGGCAGTTCCGATCATGGAATTATGCCGAACAAGATAGCCGGTTGCGATTACGCCTTGTGCAACTTCTAAATGCGTTCGAACCATCGCGGCCTCCCTTCCAGCGAAAGGAATTGTTTACCCTGTTGTCCAGCATAACCCCAACGGATTCGCTGTACGTTTTCAACCAATCGGCTATTCGGCGATTGTCGGCCAATTGCTGGGTTTTAGCTCCGGTGAGCGGCACTTCACCTCAAAGTGCCGTGGCGGCCGGCGCAGAGGTGCGCGAACGTTGGCGCCGACCAACAGAATCTGAGCGGTCATGCCTCGCGCTGGTGGAGTATATCGGCCCTTCGGGAACCACAGTGACGCCAAACGCAACGACCCGGAGAAGTCGGTGCGCACAGTCATTCATTTACAATATTAGCGCAGGCTGAAACTCGGACATGCAGGGTAGCTCGTACATGCCCTTAGCCCCGGTGAAGACCCAGCGCCGGCGCTTTTCTGTTTCGCTGCTGGGTAGGCCTGTCCGCACTCCTGCTTGACTGCGCGACTGCGAGAACAACGCCTCGCGGGTTCCCAATCCTTGCAAGTTAGATCCGGGAGCTAAAGTGCGGCATAGGCTGGTAGGGCAGGCGACCAAAGCGATCTTTCGAAGAACGAAGTCGTCCTCTCGCACGAATCGGCTGCTTGAACGTACACTTTCCATAGACC
>NZ_RZQA01001253.1:0-1294 GCF_004022915.1 Mesorhizobium sp. M7A.F.Ca.US.006.04.2.1 | reverse complement strand
CCGAACAGCAGGATCAGCACCAGGCCCCACAGGAAGTCGGGAATGGAAAGCGCCGCGCCGCTGGCGATGTCGATGCCGGCCTCGACCGCCGTGCCGCGTTCGCGCGCGCCGATGATTGCCGTCGTGCCGCCGAGCGCCACCGCCATCACAAGCGCGACGATGGCAAGCTCCAGCGTCGCTGGCAGCCGGTTGAAGACGAGACCCAGCACATCCTGCCTGAGCGAAATCGAGGTGCCGAAATCGCCCCTGGCGACGCCTGACAGCCAGATGAAGAATTGCTGCACGATGGTCTTGTCGAGGCCGTAGAGCGCTCGCAGCCGGGCAATGTCGGCATCCGTAGCACCAGGCGGCAGCATCATGGCGATCGGATCGCCGGGCGCGACGCGGATCACGACAAAGACGACGACGGCCACGCCGAACAGCGTGATCAGCATCGTCAGCAGACGGATCAGGAATCTCTGCAGGAGCATTCTGGCGTAGGCCTAATGCGTTTCGGTGACTGATGGAACGAAGACCCCTCATCCGGCCGCTTCGCGGCCACCTTCTCCCCGAGGGGAGAAGAGGTCGCTGACGGCTGAGCCGGTCTCTTCTCCCCAGCGGGGAGAAGGTGGCCCGAAGGGCCGGATGAGGGGGCCTGCGCAAGTTGGGAGAAGGCATGCCGGCTTTGCGACAGCGCGCCTTTCTCGACTCTCTCAGGCCGGGGTCATCAGGGCCGGCAGCAGCGCGCCCGACACATGCTGAACCACATTGACGCCCTTGGCATGGACGATGGGCTGCGCATACTGCATCAGCGGCAGCACATAGGCCTGCTCGGCGATGTATTTGTCGACAGCCTTCCAGCCGGCGATGCGCTTGGCCTCGTCCTTCTCGCCCCACAAGGGGTTGATCATGTCGATCAAATCCTGGCTGTCCCACACCGAATGCGGGCTCGGGCCGTACATGGCAAAGCCGGTCGAGGTGGTCGGATCGCCGATGGCGTTGCCCCAGTTGTAGAAGGCGGCCGGCGCCAGCTTATCGGCGGCGCGCAGTTCGTAGTGCTTTGCGATCTCGTAGACCTCGATCGTCGCCTCGATGCCGACCTTGCGCCACATGCCGACGATCGCCTGGATCATCTCATAGTCCTTGGGCTTGAAGCCCTTGGTCGTCTGGATGGTGAACTTGACCGGCTTTTCCGGCGAATAGCCGGAGGCAGCCAGCAATTCCTTGGCCTTTTCCGGATTGTGCTCGACCTTGATCGACGCGTCGTAGGATGCGTATTCCGGCGTTTCCAGCGTATCGATCGGCTGTCCGTAGC
>NZ_RZQA01001252.1:0-1295 GCF_004022915.1 Mesorhizobium sp. M7A.F.Ca.US.006.04.2.1 | reverse complement strand
GTACTGGTATCATTTGGATACCTGCGCTATATGAGATACTGCAAACGCGATGCACAAGAAGGCACTTTTTTGTTACCGAGGCACCCACACCGCTCCGAAGACTGCCGCGCCATCTCGGAAATCCTGCAGCGCGTCGGCGACAAATGGACCGTTCTGGTCGTCGGCAAGCTGGGCGACGGACCGCTGCGTTTCAACGAATTGCGCGCAGCCGTCGGCGGCATCTCGCAGAAGATGCTGACCACCACCTTGCGCGGGCTGGAGCGTGACGGCTTCGTCACCCGCACCGTGTTTCCAACCATTCCGCCGCGCGTCGATTATGAGCTGACCGAGCTCGGCCACGAGCTGCTGATCCCCGTCAGCGCACTGAGCGAATGGGCGCGCGCCAACACCATGCGCGTCAAGGCGGCGCGCGAAAAATTCGACGGCGCCCGCGTCTGAAACCCTTTCGCCGCAAGGGATTCAGCCCCGCACGCAACATCCGGCTTGTCTGATCGGAAATTCTATCTCGGCTGCGCGGATCGTTGAACCGAATGCACGCGCCGGTTTGGCTGGCGGATTGCCGCTCATGCGGTCCCCTGACGGCTGCCGCTCAGGCTCCTGATGCGCGCACATCGCATCGCGCGGCGGCACAGGTATCACACCGTGCGCCCCGCTCGCCAGGAGCCTGTCCTCCACGCGTGCAGGCGACGCGCGAGATGTCTTCCTTCACCTCCGCGTAAGCGGTCACGCCGAGCAGGCAGGTCGTCGCGACCAGGGCCGCCACGAGCCAACCGTTCAGCAGATGTTGACGCATTGTCTCTCCTCCGATTGCAGCAGGATCGGGCATGGAGGCAACCGTTGGATGTCACGAAAAGCGCCTCCCGCACGGGCGCTGTTACAAATGACCAAGCCTGGGAGAAACGGCTTGCCTCAGCCTTCGGCGGGAACCGCTTTCGGCTTGCCCTCGCCATCCAGCGCCACCATGACGAAATCGGCATGGGTGACCTTCTCCATCAGGTCGGAGAGGTAGCGCTGCGCCCAGGCCTCGACCTTGAGCGTCATCGAAGTGCGGCCGACGCGCTCGACATGGGTGTAAATGCACAGCGTGTCGCCGATCTTCATCGGCTTGGCGAACGACATCTCTTTCACCGCCGCCGTCACGACGCGGCCCTTGGCGCGCTCGGCGGCGCGGATGCCGCAGGCCAGATCCATCTGCGCCATCACCCAGCCGCCGAAGATGTCGCCCGCCGCATTGGCGTCCGAAGGCATGGCCAGGGTGCGCAGCGTCAGATCGCCAAGCGGCCGTCCTTCAGCGT
>NZ_RZQA01001251.1:0-1295 GCF_004022915.1 Mesorhizobium sp. M7A.F.Ca.US.006.04.2.1 | reverse complement strand
TTGCCATTTCTCTAGTCTCTCCGCTAAGCAGGCTCTCAGGACCCGTACAGGCGTTCCGACGAAAGCCCCTGTTCACAAGAAATCCCGTTCCGGCAACCGGCACTCCGGCGCCGAACGGCTTGGCGCGTATATAAGAAGAGGCGGCATCGCGCGCAAGCATTCTGCGCAGGCCTTCCATGAACCTTTCCATCTCCGCCCGCGACTGATCTCCAGGTGCCGCATGGTGCGGCCCGGAAAGGAAGCCCCCATGACCAATAACCCAGAGGCTCTGCGGTCTCCGGGAACAACAGGAGCTCGGCGCGACCACCGCCTTCGGGACGGGGTCGATGCGCTGGGCTTTCCGCTGATTCCGTTGACCCTGCGTAAGACCAGGCGTATCGTCGTCTTGAGGAAAGCAGACAATTCGATCAGGGAAGAACGAGCCGGACCGCCGCGCCTTGCCCTGATTTGCGCGGCCAGCCCCGACGTTCTCCCGTCGACTACGGGGGGTAGTGTCATGTCTCGCATCCGCGGCTCGTTCGTGTCGTCTCTTGATGGCGGCTTGCGCCGTGCTGTGCATCCAGGCGGGTTGCTGGCGCTGGCACTCGGCCTGTGGCTGGGCGCCGCGCAGGCGCAGGAAACCCGGATCATCTATCCCGGCTCGATGGCGGTGACCGGATTCTCCGGCACCATCATTCCCAATTTCGACCCCCCTGATTCCGAAAAAGAGGGCCTGCCGCCCGGCGTCGATCCGGTCGACGAAACCTTCATCGACCCCACGCGCGCCACCTTGCGCGTGTTCGACGTTTCGCATCTGGGCGGCCCAGCCTCCGGCCAGCTGGTCAACACGCCGCCGCCCTTCGAGGTGACGGCGGAGCAGATCGGCCAAGTGTTCGGCGTCACCTATGATGACGGCGTGCGCGACG
This sequence comes from Mesorhizobium sp. M7A.F.Ca.US.006.04.2.1, assembly GCF_004022915.1. NCBI lineage: Bacteria > Pseudomonadati > Pseudomonadota > Alphaproteobacteria > Hyphomicrobiales > Phyllobacteriaceae > Mesorhizobium > Mesorhizobium sp. M7A.F.Ca.US.006.04.2.1. Next base: position 390 of record NZ_RZQA01001251.1, on the reverse strand, counting down.
GCGTTCCATCGGGCATTCCCAATCTCTATGCCGGCGCCACCTCGCTGCACGGCATCCGTATCGTCACCCCGGATGCCGACGATGACGGCCGCCCCGAGAGGCAGCGCCGCGGCGCTGCCGGTGCCACCTTCATGGATGGCCAGTTCGGCACCGAAAACGGTGGTGGGCCGGGCACCGTCTGGAAGATCGACGGCATCACCGGCCAGGTCTCCAAATTCGCCGACATCGACACCAACAGCGGTCCCGGCATCGGCAATCTCACTTTCGACGCCACTCACCGCGAGTTCTTTGCGTCCGATCTCGACACCGGCCTGATCCATCGCATCGACGCCGAAGGCAGACTGATCGACAGCTTCGATCACGGCGTTGCCGGCCGGCCCACGCATGGGC
>NZ_RZQA01001250.1:0-1296 GCF_004022915.1 Mesorhizobium sp. M7A.F.Ca.US.006.04.2.1 | reverse complement strand
GCAGTGAGCAGTCCACCGTGCGGCGACGGACCACTGCGGCCAGCCTAAAGTGCGATCGGCAAACGCGGGCCCATTAACCACCTTCCTGGATAGATCGGACCCCAATGGGGATGCGGGGAGTTTACCTTGCATGGAAAATCACAAGCACAGATTCTATTGTCATATTGAGCGCGACGGATTGTGGGGAGTTTGGGATTGCGTCGCCAACAGGCCGGCAAGGTTGGGCGGTGGCGACCTTCGCGGTTGCACTGCCCAACGGGCTGAAGCTGCGGAACACGTCCTCACGAGAATTTACGACGGCGGACTTGATGCCGTCGCTATCCGCATCGCTGGCATTGTCAGTTCTGCGGGTTCGGCCTGATCGATCCCCGGCAGCCAGGCGCTTACCCAGCCTTAGGGGGGCAGCACCGGTCCAGTGGTGTTCCACCGGATGAACTCAACTTCCTTCCCGGTGACTTGCCGCACCGTATTCAACAGCACCTCGTGCAAGACGCGCGTCTGCCTGTAGTGGTCGCAATGTGGTGATATGAACGGCTTGATGATGCTTAGGTGCAGCGCTTCCGCTGCCACCAGGAAGCGCTCGATTTCAGCCTGTGATAACTGCTTTGAGGGTTTTGACCTAGCCATTGCGACACCTTTTGAGAGTCGCCCCACCTGAGGACAATATTCCTACCGCGAGCGTTCACTGTAAAGGCTCAAACGTCGAAAAGGTCGTTTGGTCCCACGCCAATTTCGTCAATGAGGTCCGGCGTGTTGTTTCGCGGGCTTCCGACCTTCCTGTCAATCGGCCACATCTTCATCAGTTCCGAAGGATATGGCTTCATAAGGTCGCGTGGATCCAGTTCCGGGCCGAGCCAGCGCATGTAATCGGCAGGCGCCAGAATAACCGGCATGCGATCATGGATCGTCGCCATCAACGTATTAGGCTCGCAGGTGACGACAGCGAAGGTCCGGATCAACTCGCCGGTGGCCTTGTCGGCATATTCTTCCCATACTCCAGCCATGGCAAAAGGCTCGTCATCCTTCATGGCGATAGCGTAAGGCTGCTTTTTCTTGCCCGAAACATCGAGCTTTTGCCATTCGAAATAGCCGTCGACGGGCACCAGGCAACGGCGCGCGGCGTATGCTTTTCGGAACATGCCGTTGCTGGCAATCGTCTCGCACCGCGCATTGACAGGCGGTGGCCGCCCGCCGCCATCGCGCGCCCAGCCGGGAACCAGCCCCCACTTCGCAGAAACGAAACCGGCCATGCTCGTGGAAAGCTCTTCACGTACAATGATTGGATAAGTCAGGCTG
>NZ_RZQA01000124.1:0-10339 GCF_004022915.1 Mesorhizobium sp. M7A.F.Ca.US.006.04.2.1 | reverse complement strand
TCATAAAGCAATCCGACCCAGAAGGCCGGCAGCGCGCAGATGCGCCGCCACGGCCCGCCATCGGCGCCGCGCATCTCGAGGAAGCGCTTCAGCCGCACATCCGGGAACAGCGTTGACAGATGGTTCGCCCAGTCGCCCATTGTCGGCAGCCCGTCCGGCACTTCATTGCGCGCGGCCCCGGCCATGAACTGGCGGAAGGTGATGTGGGTCATGTCGTGATAGCGGTCGTCGCGGATGACGAAATACATCGGTACGTCGAGCGCCCATTCGACATAGTCGGCGAAACCGAAATCGGGCGAGAAGCAGAATTCGAGCAGGCCCGAGCGCTGGTTGTCGGTGTCACGCCATATGTCGCCGCGCCAGCTCTGCAAGCCGTTCGGGTGGCTTTCGGTGAAAGGCGAATTGGCGAACAAGGCCGTCGACAGCGGCTGCAGCTTCAACGACACCTGCATCTTGCGGCGCATGTCGGCCTCGCTCTCGAAGTCGAGATTCACCTGGATCGTGCAGGTGCGGTACATCATGTCGAGGCCCTTGGTGCCGACCTTGGGCATGTAGCGCGTCATGATCTCGTAGCGCGATTTCGGCATTTTCGGCGTCTCGGCAAGCGACCATTTCGGGCTGCCGCCGAGGCCGAGGAAGCGGATGCCCATCGGTTCGGCGATCTCGCGCACCTGCGCCAGATGGGCATTGCCCTCGCGGCAGGTCTGGTGGATCGTCTCCAGCGGTGCGCCGGAAAGCTCGAACTGGCCGCCGGGTTCCAGCGAAATCGCACCCTGGCCGGTCGGTTCGACCAGGCCGATGATGCGGCCGTCATCGACGATCGGATCCCAGCCGAGCTTTTCCTGCATGCCTTCGAGGATGGCGCGGATGCCACGCTCGCCGCCATAGGGGACCGGTGCATTGCCGTCGACATAGAAGGGGAATTTCTCGTGCTCGGTGCCGATGCGCCATTTGTCGCGCGGCTTGTTGCCTTCGGCCAGGTGCTCGACAAGTTCGTCGACACCTTCGATCGGGCGGAAATCGGTCGTATCGCGCGCCATTTATGAACCCTCTGCACATGACCCCGAAAATCGGCTTTCGACTTTCGCCGGGATCATGTGCCCCAATGGAATGCTACAGTGTCCTTTGCACGTCCGAAAGGAGGCGGGCGCTGTAGGACGATCGGACGATCGCCGGCGCTAAATGGACGAAATGTCAGCAGACGATCAAGCGAAAAATCCTGAGCCACAGGTCAACAGGAATTGAACGTTACTCCGCTCTCCGTCCCTTGCAAGGGATGACGTCTCACCAGTCTCCGACTGTCGCCTGCATGACCGCGAGCGCGGCCACCGCCGCGGTGTCGGCGCGCAGGATACGCGGGCCGAGCGGAATGGCGGTGACGAAGGGCAGGGCGCGCAGCATCTTGCGCTCATCGTCGGAAAAGCCACCCTCCGGCCCGACCAGCAGCCCAAGCTTCTTTTCCTTGACCGCCTGCAGCGCGGCCAGCGGATTGTTGGTCGAAGCATCCTCGTCGCAGAAGATCAGCCGTCGCTCTGTGTCCCAGCCGGTCAACAGGCGGTCGAATTTTTCGGCTTCGCGCACCTGAGGCACCGCCAGGATGCCGCATTGCTCGGCGGCTTCGACGACATTGGCGCGCAGGCGATCGATCGACGGCTTGGCCACTTGCGTGTGCTGGGTAATGACCGGCTGCAGGATGCCGGCGCCCATCTCGACCGCCTTCTGCACGAGATAATCGAGCCGCCCCTGCTTCAGCGGCGCAAAGCAGTAGACGAGATCGGGCAGAGGCGGCTGCGGCCGCTGCAGCGCCGACACCTTCAGCCGCACCGCCCTTTTCGTCTTCGCCGATATGGCCGCCGACCACTCGCCGTCGCGGCCATTGAACACCAGGATTTCGGCGCCTTCGCCAAGCCGCAGCACATGCAGGAGATAGTGGCTCTGCTGTTGGCCGGCCTCGAATTCGATGTCCGGCGCGAGATCGTCGATCACGAACAGACGTTGCATTTTGTAATTGGCGCGCATCGCCGAGGAATGAGCGAGCCGGCCGCCGGCGTCAAGCCTCGGCGGTCGGATGCCACACCGGCCGAAAGCCGTGCCGCAGCACGCAGAGCGTCGTGGCCGGCGTCAGTAGCGAGAGTGTCTTGCTTTTGAGCATGTCGAAATCGTTGGGGTGCTGATATCCCGCAAAGGACCAGCGCAGTGCCTTGCCGCTACGCAGGGCATAAACAGTGCCGCCATCCGCAACCACGACGCCGTCCGGCAGGCCGGCAAGGTCTTCAACCGCAATCACCGGCGGCTTGCCGCCTGACGCCAGCCGCTCCTTGTGCAGCCGCTTGTCGACCATCGGCGCGCGCGGTTCGGCGATGCCGAAGGCTTCGCCGAAGCGGCCGACGAAATCCCTGGCCCGTTCGCGCTGGCAAAAGAAGCAGGGGCGATGCCCGGCCGCCAGTGCGGTCACCTCGTCGAGGAAGAACAGCTCGGTCCAGCCCGCTTTACCGCCCTTCCGGTTGCGGCCCATCGGTTCGCGCCGCACATTTCGGAATTGGCAGACGCAGATGATCCAGGCTTGAAGCGCCCAGCGCTTTTTCTTGAGCGTCTTCGTCTCGGGGTCGTGGATGATGCCGCGATTGCCGGTGAACATGCCGCGATCGGGCACCGCGTGGATGATACCGAACGGATCGACCCGGTTCTGCAGTGGCATAGTTTTCTCTCCGGACACGCATCTTGGCTGCAATGCGAGCGGCATGATATCGCTCGTCGCAGCTTTTTCATGTCAGCAGGGTTTTGCGATGCGGGTGCTGGTGGTCCAGAACTACGACAATACCGGCCTCGGCCAGGTCGGCGCAGCACTTGCGGAAGCGGGCGCCGATCTCGACCTGCGTCTCCCTTACAGGGGCGATCCCCTGCCGGATGACGCGGCCGGGCATGATGCCATGGTGGTGCTCGGCGGGGGCCAGAATGCGCTGGCCGACGATGAGTACCCCTATTTCCCGGCACTGCTCGAACTGACCCGCGACTTTGCCGACAAGGATCGCGCCGTGCTCGGCATCTGCCTAGGCAGCCAGCTCGTCGCTCGTGCCTTTGGTGGCGAGAACCGTATCGGCGGCGCCAATGAGTTCGGTTGGCACGGCGTGTCGCTGACGCCTGACGCCAAGGCCGATCCGGTGCTGGGCGCTCTGCCGGCAAAGTTCCCGATCTTCCAATGGCACGACGACACCTTCGTGTTGCCCGAAAACGCCGTGCGGCTTGCCGGCAACGATGTCGCCGAGAACCAGGCATTTCGCGTCGGCCGCGCCGTGTACGGTTTCCAGTTTCACTTCGAGGCCGACCGGCCGATGGTCAAGGACTGGAGCGCGTCCTTTGCCCCGACCATCGCTGCGCGCCATCCCGACTGGGCCGGCAAGCTCGATGGCGAAATGGCCCGCAACGGGCCCGATGCGGATGCCGCTGGCCTCGCCATTGCCCGGGCCTGGGTAGCGACCATCTGAGCGTTGGTCTCTCCGTACCCTCCAGCGTGACATAATTGGCACGCGGCGGTGAAACCGCCTGGGGAAAACGGTTTCATTCTTGGCTTGTGTCCGCCCGCCATCCTAGAAGGCGCGCGCTCTGCATCTTCTGTGCAACGGCTATGAACCTTTTGTGTGACCCGCGCGACACACCGTTGATACAGAACATGCCTAGAAGCGCAAAATCGTCGAAACTTTGAAGCGAATTCTCCGTTTCAACGCATTGGTAACCGCCTGGTGCACAGATGCAGAAAGCTCAACAAGAGATGACCTCCGTGAAAGCAGCGCTTCTGTCCTTTGCCATGTTGTCCGCCATCGTGCTGTGCGGTCTCGGCATCTATGCCGCCGACGCAGCCAACAACCACAACGCCGTCGACGGTTACGGCGTCACCGCCTCGCTGCGCTAAAGCGGGAAGCGTCTTTCGCATCCTCCGACGCGCGGCGCTCAAGCTTCCTTGATCGTCATTGTCAGGATGCGTTTGTCCGCGCCGTCGACGACGAGCGCGCTCAGCATGCCTGATTGCCAGGCAAGCGTGTCGACATTGACGCGATTTGCCATCACTTCCGCCTCCGGCACCGGCGTGTGGCCGTGCACCACGATCTTCGGATAGAGGTCGGGGTGGTTGTGGAAGACGTCGCGGATCCAGATCAGATCCTGCGGGTTTTGCTTCTCCAGAGGAATGCCCGGCCTGATGCCGGCATGGCAGAAGAAGAAGTCCCCGAAAGTCACGGAAAACGGCAGCGATCGCAGGAAGTCGATGTGGCTTTGCGGCACGGCCTCGACCAGTGCCTGATGTCCTCTGCGCACGGCCGATTCGGCCTTGCCGAACCACACGCTTGTGCCTTCACTGATCGTTACGCCGTAAGACTGTGCCGTCTGGATGCCGCCGAACCGGATGAAAAGCCCTTCCGGGTCAGGGGTCTTGAGAAAATCGAGAAAGCCGATGTCGTGGTTGCCGGCCAGCATCAGGTGACGAGGGTCTCGCTCTTGCGCTTCGATCAGGAAATCGATGACGCCCTTCGAGTCCGGCCCGCGGTCGACATAGTCGCCAAGATGGATGACGCGCCAGTCGGCAGGCGCCTCCTGCTCGATCTCGGCCCTGATGCGCAGATGCATGGCCGCCAGCAGGTCGAGCCGGCCGTGGACGTCGCCGATCGCATAGAGACGGATGCCGTCCGGCCCATGCGCGTCGAGAAAATGGATGCCGGATTCTGCCAACTTTTCGGTGTCTCCGTGGTCAGGCGGTCACGGGACCTGGCGCCGGAGCTGGTCCTTGCCCATGTCGGTGACAAGACGCTTTCCGCACAGCGCCAGCGTGATGTCCATCTCCTTGCGGATGATTTCCAACGCCTTGGTAACCCCTTCCTTGCCAAGCGCCCCCAGGCCGTAAAGAAACGGCCGGCCGATATAGGTTCCCTTGGCACCGAGGCAAAGCGCCTTCAGGACATCCTGGCCGGAGCGGATGCCGCCATCCATATGCACTTCGATCGTGTCACCGACCGCGTCGGCAATCTCTTCCAGCACGCCGATCGACGACGACGCACCATCGAGCTGGCGCCCGCCATGGTTGGAAACGATGATCGCGTCGGCGCCGGTCTTGGCCGCCATCAGCGCGTCCTCCTTGTCGAGAATGCCCTTGAGGATCAGCTTGCCGCCCCAGCGCTCCTTGATCCAGGCGACGTCCTTCCACGACAGATGCAGGTCGAACTGCTCCGTCGTCCACGATGCCAGCGAGGCCATGTTGCCGACGCCCTTGGCGTGGCCGACAATGTTGCGGAAGGTCCGCCGCTTGGTGCCGGCCATGGCGGCGCACCAGCGCGGGCGGATGGCCATGTCGACGATGTTCGTCAGCGTCAGCTTGGGTGGCGCCGAAAGCCCGTTGCGGATGTCCTTGTGGCGCTGACCGAGAATCTGCAGGTCGAGCGTCAGCACGAGCGCCGAGCATTTCGCCGCCTTTGCCCTGTCGATCAGGTTGAGCACGAAATCCTTGTCACGCAGCACATAGAGCTGAAACCAGAACGGCTTCGTGGTAACCGAGGCGACATCCTCGATCGAGCAGATGCTCATCGTCGACAAGGTAAACGGCACGCCGAATTCCTCCGCCGCCTGCGCCGCCAGCATCTCGCCATTGGCGTGCTGCATGCCGGTCATGCCGGTTGGCGCCAATGCCACCGGCATAGACACTTTTTCGCCGATCATCGTCGATGCCAGCGAACGGTTGTCCATGTCGACGAGGACGCGCTGGCGGAACTTGATCTTCTGGAAATCCTCCTCGTTGGCCCGATACGTGCTTTCGGTCCACGAACCGGAATCGGCATAGTCGAAGAACATCTTCGGCACACGCCGGCGTGCGAGGTCCTTGAGGTCGGCGATGGTCAGGATCTGGCTCATGGGCTTCCCGTTTCGATAGCTAGGAGCGTTTGCGTGCTGGTTCTGTATCGGTGGCGTCAACGCGCTGTTTCAACCTCAGCCGCGAGACGCGCTGCCAGTCGCCGCTGCGCTCGGCCTCCGCCATCGACCGTTCGACATAGGTGATGTGGTCCATCGCCGCCTGGCGGGCGGCGGCCGGGTCGCCGGCCTTCACCGCCGCATGGATCGCCCGGTGCTGCGCGAGCAGGGCGTCGCGCGCGCCGGGTACGGTGAACACCAGCAGCCGGTTCTGGAACACGCCCTCCGACAGCAGCCGATAACAGGAGCGCAGCGTGTGCAAAAGGATGATGTTGTGTGCGCATTCGCAGATCGCGTGGTGGAACTCGACGTCGATCTCGGCCTCGTCGTCGAAGTCGCCGGTCCGGTGCGCATCGTCCATGCGTGCCATGATCTTGTCGAGCAGCGCCATGTCGTCTGGGGTGGCGCGCCGTGCCGCATATTCAGCCGCAACCCCTTCGATCTCGCGGCGGTATTCCAGATAGTCGGTCACTGCCTTGCGGTGCATCGAGATCAGGTCCGTCACCGGTTTGGTGAAGAGCTGGCCGATGACATCGGCGACATGCGTGCCGCCGCCGGGCCTTGTCGTCAAAAGGCCGCGTCCTTCCAGTGCCTTCAGGGCGTCACGCAGGATCGGCCGCGATACGTCGAACTGGCGTGCAAGCTCGCGCTCGCCCGGCAGCCGGTCGCCGGTGCGCAGCACGCCTTCGAGGATGAGGCTCTCGATCTGCTGCACCACCTCGTCGGCGGTGCGCGAATGCTCGATCCTGGAAAAAATGTCGCTCAACAGAATGCCTGGAAGGTGAACCGGTGCCGCAGAATAGAGCCTGCCTCGCCAACTGGTCAAATTATTTATCCAATTGACAAAAAGCTGGCCGATTTCCCGCCCGATCCCGTGATCTTCGGCTAACTTTGCCGTTTGCGTCGTCAGGCCATTGGCACTAGAGGGACGCGAGTGCAAGCGGGTTCAAGGAAACCCCCGGGGAACAAGCCGTGTCAGACGACCCGTCCGATCTCGAATTCCAGCCGCGCGCCAAGGGCAGCGTCATGGGCTTTCCCGCGCATGAGGGCCGGCCCGGCGCACTCGGCGAGGTTCATGCCCGGCCGCATCCGCTGATCGAAAAGCCACGCGTCCTGATGCAACTCGCCTTCATGACGGAGGGCGGCTCCGGCGTCGACCACGCGGTGCTTTCCGAACTGTCGCGGCGCCTCGGCATCGCCGCGCCCGACCGCCAGGCCCGCCACCATGCCATGAAATGGGGCAAGGGCTCGCTGCGTTGGGAGCGGCACACCGAATTCTCGACCTATTTGTGGGAAGGGCCGCTTTCCGAAAGCGGCAGGACGCAGGAGGACTCACCCTTCGGCAACGGGTTTTCCCCGCCGGGAACCTGCATCTCCGGCATCAGGCTCGAAATCCGCAAATGGACGCAAGCAACCGAGCAACTGATAGCCGGTTTCGATCCGACCAGCCTGTGCTACTCGCTGGTCGAGCGCGGAAACGCCGCCATCGTCACCGATTTTCGCCAGGATGGCGATGGCCTGACGCGCATGCTGCTGCTCGATCGCGGCTTGACCCCGGCGCGCACCGGCGCGTTGTCGCAGCGGCTTATCGACATCGAGACCTATCGGACGCTGGCCATGCTCGGCCTGCCGCTGGCGTTGACCTTGTCCGGCCGCGCCCGCCGCATCGAAGACCGGCTGGCGCAGACCACGCTGGAGATGAAGGTCGCCGGGACACGGGACAGCCAGACCTTGCTGGCCGATCTGACCGAACTTGCGGCGGAGCTGGAGGCGGACGCGGCGTCGAGCCTTTACCGTTTCGGCGCCAGCCGCGCCTATGACGGCATCGTCGGCGAACGGCTGGACGCACTCGAGGAAGAGGCTGTGCCCGGCTATGACACATGGCGCGGGTTCCTGCAGCGCCGTGTGGCGCCCGCAATGCGCACCTGCCGCTCGGTCGAGGAGCGGCAGGAAAATCTATCGCGAAAACTGACCCGCGCCACGACGCTGCTGCGCACCTGGGTCGATGTCGAGGTCGAGAAGCAGAACCGCGACCTGCTTGCCTCGATGAACAACCGGGCCCGCCTGCAATTGCGCCTGCAGCAGACCGTCGAGGGGCTCTCGGTCGCCGCCGTCTCCTATTATGTGGTCGGCCTTGTCGGCTATGTCGCCAAGGGCGCCTCGATCTTCGGCCATGCCTTCGCGCCGGAGATCATTACCGCTGCTTCGGTGCCTGTCGCCATCCTGCTGGTCTGGTGGGGCGTGCGCCGCGTGCGCCGGATGCACTCCGAACCCGGCAAGCCGCCCGGCGAATAGCAGCGGCAGATTGCCGCTGCGTAAGCCTGTCTCCGCCTTGAAGTTGGATTCGCCGCCATTACAGGATTTGCACCCAACGCGCTTCACTGGTAAAAGATTTTGACCAGTCAAGCGAAATGAGGCTGCTGATGTCCGGCCTGGCCATGCCGAAACCAGACGATGCCACGATGCGCCGGCGCGACGAGATCGTCGCCGACATGCGCATCATCGTGCCGGGTGAGGGCGTTGTCGACGCCGCCAATTCCATGCGCGCTTTCGAGAGCGACGGCCTGACCGCCTATCGGCAGCTGCCGCTGGTTGTCGTGCTGCCGCAAACGGTGGCGCAGGTTTCGCGCGTGCTGAGATACTGCAACGACCGCAACATCCGCGTCGTGCCGCGCGGCTCCGGCACCTCGCTGTCGGGCGGGGCGCTGCCGCTCGAGGACGCGGTGCTGCTGGTCATGAGCCGTTTCAACCGTATCCTCGGGATCGATTTTCCCAATCGCGTCGTCGTTGCCCAGCCGGGCGTCACCAATCTCGGCATCACCACCGCCGTCGAGCAGGAGGGCTTTTACTACGCCCCCGATCCATCCTCCCAGATCGCCTGCTCGATCGGCGGCAATGTCGCGGAGAATTCCGGCGGCGTGCACTGCCTGAAATACGGCCTCACAGCCAACAATGTGCTCGGCATCGAGATGGTGCTGATGAATGGCGAGGTGGTGCGGCTGGGCGGCAGTCACCTCGATGCGGAAGGCTACGACCTGCTCGGCGTCATGACCGGGTCCGAAGGGCTGCTCGGCGTCGTCACCGAGGTCACCGTGCGCATCCTGAAGAAGCCGGAGACGGCACGTGCACTGCTGATCGGCTTCCCGACCAGCGAGCAGGGCGGCCAGTGCGTTGCCGACATCATCGGCGCCGGCATCATCCCGGGCGGCATGGAGATGATGGACCGGCCGGCGATCCATGCGGCGGAAGATTTCGTTCATGCCGGCTATCCCCTTGATGTCGAGGCGCTGCTGATCGTCGAGCTCGACGGGCCGGGCGTCGAGGTCGATCATCTGATCGGCCTTGTCGAGGCGATCGCCTACAAGAACGGCTCGACCACCTGCCGCATTTCGCAGTCCGAACAGGAACGGCTGAGCTTCTGGGCCGGCCGCAAGGCGGCGTTTCCGGCCGTCGGCCGCATCTCGCCCGACTACTACTGCATGGACGGCACCATCCCGCGCAAGGAGCTGCCGCGCGTGCTCGCCGGCATGCGCGAGCTGTCGGAAAAATACGGTCTCGGCGTCGCCAATGTCTTTCATGCCGGTGACGGCAATCTGCATCCGCTGATCCTCTACGATGCCAACGTACCGGGCGAACTCGACAAGGCCGAAAGCTTCGGCGCCGATATATTGCGGCTCTGCGTCAAGGTCGGCGGCGTCTTGACCGGCGAACACGGTGTGGGCGTGGAAAAACGCGATCTAATGCCGGAGATGTTCACCCAGATCGATCTCGACCAGCAGATGCGCGTCAAATGCGCCTTCGATCCCAACCATCTGCTCAACCCGGGAAAAGTATTTCCGCAGCTGCGGCGATGCGCCGAGCTTGGGCGGATGCATGTGCACCGCGGGCAGGTGGCGTTTCCGGACATTCCGAGGTTTTGAGGGTGATGACGGCGCGTGAACACCCCCCTCTGTCCTGCCGGACATCTCCCCCTCAAGGGGGAAGATTGGCAGTTTCGACGCCTTGCCCTTCCGTCATCATTGAAGATTGGCGAAGCCATATGCGACATCTGATCTCCCCCCTTGAGGGGGAGATGTCCGGCAGGACAGAGGGGGGCGCCAGGGAACTCGGCATATCCGAACTCGCATCTGGCGCGGTCTCTTCATGACCACCTTCACCCCGACCACCCCATCCGAAGTCCTGTCCACCGTCGCCTGGGCTGTAGCGGAAGGCTCGCCGCTGGAAATCCTTGGCCATGGCTCCAAGCGTGGCATCGGCCGGCCGCTGCAAACCGAACACACGCTCGACCTGTCGAAATTATCTGACGTCACGCTCTATGAACCGGCTGAACTGGTGCTGTCGGCCAAGGCAGGCACACCGTTGGCCGGGATCGAGAAACTGCTGGCGG
>NZ_RZQA01001249.1:0-1297 GCF_004022915.1 Mesorhizobium sp. M7A.F.Ca.US.006.04.2.1 | reverse complement strand
GGAAAGTGCGGGGCTCTTGGCCGGACATCGCGATTTCACCGTTGCTTTCGCGAGCCTATGCCCCGATTCATGCAACAACCGTATGACGGTTGCGATTGGTCCAGCCGAAGGACTAGCTTGCCGGCCAAATCACAGGAGAAATCGTCATGGATCTCGGTATCCGCGGAAAGAAGGCCATCGTCTGCGCTTCGAGCAAGGGACTTGGGCGCGGTTGCGCCATGGCGCTGGCGGAAGCCGGCTGCGACATTGTCGTCAACGGACGCAATGCGGAGCTGGTGGCGAAAACCGCCGCTGAGTTGCGCGAGCGCTATGGCGTCACGGTGACGGAAGTCGTCGGCGACGTCTCGAAGCCGGAGGTGCAGAAGGCGCTGCTCGTGGCTTGCCCCGAGCCGGACATCCTGGTCAACAACAATGGCGGACCGCCGCTTCGCGACTTCCGCACGCTCGATCGCGAAAAGATCCTCGAAGGCGTTACCCAGAACATGGTGACTCCGATCGAGCTCGTGCAGGCCGTGCTGGACGGCATGGCGGCGCGCGGCTTCGGTCGCATCGTCAACATCACCTCGCTGTCGGTCTATGTGCCCATTCCCGGCCTCGACCTGTCGTCCGGCGCGCGTGCCGGCCTGACCTCGTTCCTTGCCGGCGTGGCCAGAACGGTTGTCGACCGCAACGTCACCATCAACAGCCTTCTGCCGGGCAAGCTCGACACCGACCGGCTGCGCGGCCCGCATGAGGCCGGCACAGTCGAAAGCCCTGAGGCCGCAGCCGCGCGCAAGACCCGCATCAGCGCCGATGTTCCGGCCAAGCGGCTCGGCACGCCGGAGGAGTTCGGCCAGATCTGCGCCTTCCTGTGCTCGGTCCATGCCGGCTATCTGACCGGGCAGAACATACCGGTCGATGGTGGTCTTTACGTCAGCGCCTTTTGATCAACTTATCCGTGAAACGGTCGGAGCCGTCCGTCAGAAAATCGTCATAAGTATTTGATTATTCGAGGTCTTCTACGCGCCGCCGGGTATTGCCGCCGGCGCGTCAATTAGCGTCGCGAAAAGCCACGGCTGCATGCTAAAAGGGAATCTCCAGGCAGATTTCGAGGGAGTGGCCGCATGGAAGGCGAGAGCAAAAAGACGGCACGTTCGGACCTCGACGAAGCCGCCCTCTACTTCCACAAGCACCCAAGGCCGGGAAAGCTCGAGATACAGGCGACCAAGCCGCTCGGCAATCAGCGCGACCTCGCGCTCGCCTATTCCCCCGGCGTCGCCGCCCCCTGCCTGGAAATCCGCGACGATCCGGCGACCGC
>NZ_RZQA01001248.1:0-1301 GCF_004022915.1 Mesorhizobium sp. M7A.F.Ca.US.006.04.2.1 | reverse complement strand
GTTCAGCCCCGCTTGACCGGCCGCGCCGGATTGCCGATCACCGTGGCGTTCGCCGCCACGTCGCGCGTCACCACCGCACCGGCGCCGACGATGGCGCCTTCACCGATGCTGACGCCGCCAAGGATGACGGCTGAGCCGCCGATCCAGGCATTGGCGCCGATCTCAATCGGTCGGGCGATCTCCAGTCCGGCCTGCCGCCCACTGGCCTCCTTGTGGTGCTCGGCGCAGTAGATCTGCACGTTCGGGCCGAGCAGCGTTGCCTTGCCGATGCGCACGCTCGCCGTGTCGAGGATGGTGCAGCCGGCATTGAGAAACACGCCGTCGCCGAGAAAGATGTTGAAGCCATAGGCGCAGTGGAACGGCGCCTCGATACGGGCGCCCTCGCCGGCTCTTCCCAGCAGTGCCTTCAGAGCCGGCCCGAGATTGCCGCGTTGACGAGGCGGCAGCAAGTTGTGCTCGAACACCGCATCGCGCGCTATCATCCGCAACGACTCCAGTTCGTCATCGATGCAGGTATACCATTCGCCGGCCACCATCTTCACGCGCTCGCTCTCAGCCATGATGCGGTCTCCAGTTCACGTCCTTGCAAAGCACAAGTGCAGCCAAAAGCGCCGATGCCAGTACTGGTCAAATATTGGACCTATGGTAGCCTGTGACTCAAGGCCGTCTTGGCCCGTGATCGAGGGGGATCGACCATGCTCTACATTCTCGCACTTCTGATCGGCGTCATTGCCGGTCTTCGCGCCATGACGGCGCCGGCCGCCATTGCCTGGGGCGCTTATCTCGGCTGGCTGACGGTTGCCGGCACCTGGGCGAGCTTCATGAGCCATTGGGCGGCTGTCGGCATCTTCACCATCCTGGCCATTGTCGAGTTGGTCACCGACCAGTTGCCGTCGACGCCGAGCCGTAAAGTACCCCAGCAATTCGGCGCCCGCATCGTCATGGGCGCCTTCACCGGCGCGGTGATCGGCGCGACAGGCGGCGCCACCATCGGCGGCCTGATCGCGGGCGCCATCGGCGCTGTCATCGGCACGCTGGGCGGCGCCGAAGCTCGCGGCCGGCTCGCGGCCGCCTTCGGCAAGGATCCGCCCGCCGCCTTTATCGAGGACGCGGTGGCGATCATCGGCGGCCTGCTGATCGTAGCGGCGGTGGCATGACGACGAAAATCTTCGACGCCATCATCATCGGTGCCGGACAGGCTGGCCCTCCGCTGGCCGGGCGGCTGACGGCCGCCGGCATGAGCGTCGCGCTGATCGAGCGCAAGCTGGTCGGCGGCACCTGCGTCAACACCGGCTGCATGC
>NZ_RZQA01001247.1:0-1302 GCF_004022915.1 Mesorhizobium sp. M7A.F.Ca.US.006.04.2.1 | reverse complement strand
CCCGGAACTGAAGCCCGCCAGCCGCGTCGTCAGAACCGAAAGCCCGCTGCCGCCGGAACTCAGCCACCGGCCGAGCGTCTCGGTCGGTTCGCCGACGACCGCCATGGAAGCCGACGCCGCCCGGCCCGTTGCCTATGAACAGGTGGTCGATGGCGGAACCGGTGTGCTCTATCGCACCAAGAGCGGCTACGCCGTGGTCAAGACCGATCTCGGCCGCGCCGCCTTGGCAACCGCCGACGCCGCGAAGCGCTCTGTGAACTGGCTGGCTGGCCTGATGCCGAAGGGGCTGTAGGCCCGCTGGCGTCTCGGTTCGACGACCGCGTGATCAGGCAGGCACATAGGTCAACCTGATCACGTCGTCGCCAATCAAATCGCTGGCCACAAAGCGAAGCGGCGGCCGGGGGCCGGCGAAGAATGGCTTGCCATGACCAAGCACGAACGGATGGAGGTAGAGTTGGTACGCATCGACAAGACCAAGGTCGGTCAGGCTTCGCGCCAGGCCTGGTCCAGAAACTGAAATCTCCCCGACGAGCTCAGCCTTAAGCCCGCGTATCACCGCCTCGACGTCATCCGCGACAAGTGTTGCGTTAGGGCCGGCCGACTTCAGAGAGCGCGACACAACCCACTTCGGTTGGCTCCGCCACGCCGCCGCAAATTCATGCGCCTCCGCGCTCCACTCAGCATGGTCTTCGTCCCAATAGCGCATGACCTCGTACATGCCGCGACCGTACACACTGCCGCTCAGATTGCGCACTTGCTCTATCCAGTGACGAAAGATCGTCGGGCCCGACGGCATTTTCTGGTGGTCGACATAGCCGTCGAGTGACTGGTTCATTCTGAAAATGAGCTTCGCCATGCTGCAGGATCTCCAACCCAGGGTCTTCAGAATAACTTGAGCCGCCGTTACGCAAAACCCCAGCCGAAATCCAAACTGAGACACGATCCTAGTCCGGCCTGAACCTGACTTTCAGGCTCTGCCAGAACTTGTCGACAAGCGGCTTTTCGGTCGCTGCATCCTCGCCGGCAATGCGGGTGATGAACAGCAGCCCCCGATCGGCCAGGCCGAAGCCGACGATCTCGAAATCGGCGGTGTCGGTGCGTGTCTTCACCTCGGCCCGGATCCCGGTCAATTCCTTGCCGTCGGCGAGTTTGCGCGTGGTCGGCCCCTGCGTCAGCTTGGCGCCGGCCTGCACCGATTCCCTGGTCATCTCCTGCAGCATCAATTGGTTGAGCGACACCGGATTCATGGCGCCATACTCCTGCACGACGACAATCGTGCCCAGCGCCGAGGCCATCAGATAC
>NZ_RZQA01001246.1:0-1302 GCF_004022915.1 Mesorhizobium sp. M7A.F.Ca.US.006.04.2.1 | reverse complement strand
GTGCATAGGGTTTGCGTGGCCCTTCGCGCTTCTCGTAGGGCTTGCGCTCGCCTTCAGCGGCCACCGGGCGGTCGCCGCGCGGTGCGTAGGGCTTGCGCGGTCCTTCGCGCTTTTCATAAGGCTTGCGCTCGCCTTCGGCGGCCATTGGGCGATCGCCGCGCGGTGCGTAGGGCTTGCGCGGTCCTTCGCGCTTTTCATAGGGCTTGCGCTCGCCTTCGGCGGCCATTGGGCGATCGCCGCGCGGTGCATAGGGCTTGCGCGGCCCCTCGCGTTTCTCAAAAGGCTTGCCTTCGGGACGCGGGCCTTTGCTGAAAGGCTTGTCGCCGCCCTTGAAATCGCGCTTCGGCCGCTCGCCATCGGCAGCCATCGGCCGGTCGCCACGCGGTGCGTAAGGTTTCTTGGCGCCAAAGGACGGTTTGCCGCCCTTGCCCGCGGCGCCATCGCGGCTGCGCGGTCCCGCGGCTTTCGGCCCACTCTTGGCCGGACCCTTCCTGGGTCGGAATTTCTTGTCGTTGTCGTCCATGTGGCCTTTATCCGTTTGCGCTGCTACAGCGTGGCGCATCCTTTCGGGCGCGCAACGAACGCTGTAGCACTTTTGATGTGGCGCATGATCATTTTCGAAAACCGAGTCCCGATTTTCGAGGTCATGCGCTCCATAACAGGATCACCGTCAGGTGGCGAGGAGATAATCGGAGTGGAAATCGCGTGAAGCGGCCCGATTTCATGGCGCTGGCGCTGAAGGAGGCCGAAGCTGCCGCCTTGCGAGGCGAAGTGCCGGTCGGCGCCGTCATCGCCAATGGCGCTGGTGTTGTCGCCAGCGCCGGCAACCGCACACGGGAACTTGCCGACCCGACCGCGCATGCCGAGATGCTGGTCATCCGCGAAGCCTGCCGCAAACTGTCGGCCGAGCGGCTGACCGGGCATGATCTGTATGTGACGCTGGAGCCTTGCGCCATGTGCGCCGGCGCCATTTCCTTCGCCCGGCTGCGCCGGCTCTATTTCGGCGCCGCCGACAACAAGGGCGGTGCGGTGGTCAACGGCGTGCGTTTTTCGCCTCGCCGACCTGCCACCACGCGCCCGACATCTATCCGGGCATGGGCGAGACCGAAGCAGGCCTGCTGCTTAAAGGATTTTTTCGGGAGCGGCGCGGCTGAAGCGGGCGCTACGCCCGGCGACACAATTCGGTGTTCTTACAGCCAATCGAACCAGCCGCTGCCCTTCTTGCCTTCCGCCTCTTTCTTGAGACGGCGTTCCTTCTTGTACTCGTCCTCGCCAAGCTCGTTCTGCGGCGCGGTGCCGGCC
>NZ_RZQA01001245.1:0-1304 GCF_004022915.1 Mesorhizobium sp. M7A.F.Ca.US.006.04.2.1 | reverse complement strand
TCGCGCGCCTGCATCGTCGGCAACTGGAATTGGCTCGGCACCGACGCCCAGGCGCGCGACGTGCTGGCGCGCGTCATCTACGGCTTCCGCATTTCGGTGCTGTTCGGCCTGATCCTGACCGCCGGCTCCGCCTTGATCGGCGTCGCGGCCGGCGCCGTGCAAGGCTATTTCGGCGGCTGGACGGATCTCTTGTTCCAGCGTTTCATCGAGATCTGGTCCGCCATCCCGGTGCTCTATCTCCTGCTCATCGTCGCCGCCATCCTGCCGCCGGGCTTCTTCATCCTGCTCGGCCTGATGCTGCTGTTTTCCTGGGTGGCGCTGGTCGGCGTGGTGCGGGCCGAGTTCCTGCGCGCCCGCAATTTCGAATATGTCAACGCGGCCCGGGCGCTCGGCGTGCCCAACCGCACCATCATGTTCCGGCACCTGTTGCCCAACGCCATGGTGGCGACACTGACCTTCATGCCCTTCCTGCTCTCGGGCTCGATCTCGACGCTGACCTCGCTCGACTATCTCGGCTTTGGCCTGCCGCCCGGCTCCGCCTCGCTCGGCGAATTGCTCAAGCAGGCGCAGCGCAACCTCAATGCGCCGTGGCTCGGCATTTCCGGCTTCGTCGTCATCTCGCTGATGCTGTCCCTGCTGGTCTTCGTCGGCGAGGCGACGCGCGACGCCTTCGATCCGCGCAAGACGTTCAGATGAGCGAAGCCCCCTTGCTCAGCGTACAGGACCTCAGCGTCGCCTTCAGCCAGGGCGGCGGCCAGTCGACGGCTGTCGACCACATCTCGTTCGACATCGCCAAGGGCGAGACGGTGGCGCTGGTCGGCGAATCCGGCTCCGGCAAATCGGTCTCGGCGCTTTCGGTGCTGAAGCTTTTGCCCTATCCAAGCGCCAGCCACCCCTCGGGAAAGATCGTGTTCCAGGGCAACGACCTGCTGGCGATGGGCGAGAAGCAGTTGCGGCAGGTGCGCGGCAACAAGATCACCATGATCTTCCAGGAGCCGATGACCTCGCTCAATCCGCTGCACACGATCGAGCATCAAATCGTCGAGATCCTGAAGCTGCACCAAGGCATGGCCGACCGCCCCGCCAAGGAGCGCACGCTGGCCCTGCTCAACGAGGTTGGCATCCGCGATCCGCACAAGCGCCTCGATGCCTATCCACACCAGTTGTCCGGGGGCCAGCGCCAGCGCGTGATGATCGCCATGGCGCTGGCCAACGAGCCCGAACTTCTGATCGCCGACGAGCCGACGACGGCGCTCGACGTCACCGTTCAGGCGCAGATCCTCGAACTGCTGGCCGGCTTGAAG
>NZ_RZQA01001244.1:0-1305 GCF_004022915.1 Mesorhizobium sp. M7A.F.Ca.US.006.04.2.1 | reverse complement strand
GCTGTCACCAGATGGCAGGCGGTACCATGGCCTTCGCAATCACCGTGCAGTTTGGGAATTTCGGTCTGGCAGCGGACGACAGCAACCGGACAACGCGGACGAAAACGGCAGCCAGTCGGATAAGCCGCGGCGTTCGGTACCGTTCCCGGGATGGCGCTAAGGCTACCTCGCACCATGCCGAGGCGAGGAATGCAGCGGATCAGGGCTTTTGTGTAGGGATGGCGAGGATTTTCAAAGATCCGCTCCACCGCACCGGACTCAATTATCCGCCCGCAATACATGACAGCCACCCGATCGCAAGCGTGTGCCACGATGCCCATGTCGTGCGTTATGAGGATCAGCGCCAATCCGCGCTGCTTTACGAGATCCACGAGGATCTTGATGATTTGCGCCTGCACGGTGACGTCGAGCGCGGTGGTCGGTTCATCCGCAATAAGAAGCTGCGGCTCGCCGGCTAGCGCCATTGCGATGACAATGCGCTGCTTCATGCCGCCGGAGAGCTGAAAGGGATAGAGATCGTAGACGACAGCGGGATTGGGTATCTGCATGTCCGCCATGAGAGCCAGACTTCGTGCGCGGGCGGCCTTACGGTCAACCTTAAGATGAAGGCGCGATGACTGGTCGATCTGGGGGCCGACCCGTATCATCGGATCGAGCGACGTCATCGGGTTCTGCGTTATCAACGCAATCTTTCCGCCACGCAGCCGGCGCATGCGCTTTTCCGGCAGGCCCACCAGATCGATGCCGTCAAACGTCATGCGACCTGAGCTGATCCTCGCACCGATGCGTGGCAACAGGCCCATGATCGCTGTCGCCGACAGCGACTTGCCAGACCCCGACTCGCCGACCACGCCGAGAATCTCGCCACGATCGATACCGAAGGTGACATCATCGACAGGCGAGAAGGCGCCGAAACCGATCTGCAGTCGTTCCACATCAAGAAGCATTTTCATGCGCCCTTTGGTTTGGATCGGACATTGAGCGCCCCAATCAGAGCGTCGCCAAACAGGTTCAGGAAGATGACCGTCATGGCTACGGCAAATCCCGGAAACAGAATCACCCATGGCGCGATGAAGAGCTGCGCCGTCCCGGAACTCATCATGGCGCCCCAACTCGGCGTTGGCGGCTGCGCGCCCAGGCCAAAGAAGCCGAAAGTGGCTTCGAGGATGATGGCATCGCCCGTGGCAAGGATGGCGGCGACCAGCACCGGAGCAAGCACATTGGGCAGAAGGTGGGAAAACAGGATACGAAAGTGCGTGGCGCCGAGATTTCGGGTGGCTTCGATATAGGTTTCGCCGGTGAGCG
>NZ_RZQA01001243.1:0-1258 GCF_004022915.1 Mesorhizobium sp. M7A.F.Ca.US.006.04.2.1 | reverse complement strand
GCGTTCCCGGCCTGACCGTCGCCGTCTTCGCCATTTCGGCCGGGCTGGCCGGGCTTGCCGGCGCCGTCGACATCATCGGCGTCCAGGGCAATGTCCGCGCCGACTGGAATCCCGCCTACGGGCTTGCCGTAATACCCGCCGTGTTTCTCGCCCGAATGAACGGCTTTGCAGCCATCGGCTTCGTGTTCCTGCTTTCGGTGCTTTCGATCGGCGGCGAGAGCGCGGCGCGCCGGCTCGGCGTGCCCAATCATTTCACGCTGGTGCTGGTTTCCATCGTGCTGATTGTGCTCGCGCTCGCCGAATATTTCGATCACCGATACAACCAGTCGCGGAGGGCCTAGGGCATGACCGGGCTCTTCAGCGAGGTCTTTCTCAGCGCGCTGCTGTTCGGCGCCGTCACCGCAGCGATCCCGCTGCTGCTTGCCGGGCTCGGCGAGCAGATCTCCGAGAAGGCTGGCGTGCTCAATATCGGCATCGAAGGCATGATGCTGGCCGGCGCCTATCTCGGCTTTGTCGGCGCTTTCTATTCCGGGTCGCTGTGGCTGGGCTTTCTCACCGGCGCCGCCGGGGGTGCTGCGGTGGCGCTTGTCATGGCGCTGCTTTGCGTGCGCATCGGGCTCAACCAGATCGTCATCGGCATCGCGCTGACCTTGGGGCTGGAAGGCCTGACGGCGCTGCTCCACCATTTCCAGTTCTCGCGCAGCTATCCGCGCCTGCCGGCGGCGGATGCGACTGTCATTCCGCTGCTTTCGGACCTTCCGGTCATCGGGCCTGCATTCTTCAAGCATCATCTGATCGTCTATCTGGCGGTCGCGCTGGTTTTCGGCATGGGCTACATCTACCGGCGCACGCAGCTGGGCCTCAATTTGCAGGCGGCAGGCGACAAGCCGGCCGCGCTCGATGTCGCCGGCATCGATGTCGTGCGGACCCGCACCATCGCCGTGCTGACGACCGGAGCGCTGGCCGGGCTCGGCGGCGCGTATCTCGCCAATGTCGGGGCCGGCCTGTTCATTCCGTTCATCACCAATGGCGCGGGCTTTCTCGGCATCGTGCTGGCCATGCTGGCGCGCGGTCGCCCGATCTGGGTGCTGTTCGGCGCGTTGCTGTTCGGTGTCTGCCTGTCGCTGACGACGGCCATGCAAGTGGCCGGCATCAACATACCGACCGACATCATCCAGATGCTGCCGTTCCTGGCGGTGATGATCATGCTGGTGCTGTTCGGCCGGCGCGCCAGCCTGCCGGCCGAACAGCACCAGCA
>NZ_RZQA01001242.1:0-1313 GCF_004022915.1 Mesorhizobium sp. M7A.F.Ca.US.006.04.2.1 | reverse complement strand
CCGGCGAGCGTGTGCGCAAGGATCACCGTGCGCTGGACCGGCACGCCGGAAAAATGCGCGGCTTCGGCATTCTCCCCGACCGAGGCGACGTAGCGGCCAAAGACGGTCCGCGACAGCAGCAGCCACACCAAAGCGGTCAGCAGGACCCAGAACAGCACCGGCGTCGGAACCGACAGGAATTTCGTGTTGTAGAGGTCGTTGAACAGCTTCGGCACATCGCCGGGCGGATTGCCGCTCGACAGGAACTGCACCAGCCCGACCAGGATGATGCTGACCGCCAGCGTGACGATGACCGCCGACACCCGCCGGCTCCCTATCATGAAGCCGTTGAACAGGCCGATGACGAGGCCGGTACCGAGCGCCAGCACGACGAAGAAAGGCATCGACGCGCCGGGGAAAGTGCCTGACGAAATGAAATAGTTGATGAGCAGGATGATGCCGCCGCCGGAAAGGTCGATCGACTTCACCCGCATGACGACGAGCTGCCCCAGAACCAGGATGCCGAGCGGGACGATCTGCCTGACGAAGATACCCATGATGTTGAGGTTGAGCATGTTCGGTCGTGCGATCCACAGCGTGGCCAGCAGCACGAGGAAGACAAAATAGGACGGCGGTATGCGCAGCAGGCGCCGGGCGATCGGATTTGCGAGAACGGCAGCCATCTTTTATAGCCCCATCTTCTTGCGGGATTGCAGCCCGACCACCGCCAGCAGGATGCCGCCCTTGATCGCGGTCTGGACGAACGGCGAGACGTTGGCGAGGTTCATGCCATTGGCCAGCAGCGCCATGACCAGCGCGCCGATCACGGTGCCGTGCAGGCTGCCTATGCCACCGGAAAGCTGGGTGCCTCCAAGCGCCACGGCGGTGACGGTATCGAGTTCGAAAAGCAGCCCGACATTCGGATCGCCCGACACGATGCGCCCGGCCAGGAAGACACCGGCAACGGCTGCGAAACAGGAACAGATCACATAGGCGAGGATGATGTTGCGGCGGTCGGAGACGCCGAAATTGCGGGCAGCACTCTCGGCGCCGGACGCGATGCCGCCGCCGATCGCAAACAGATGCAGCCCATACCGGGATCCGTAGAGCAGTTTCCACGCTGCCAGGATCACGACGATGCCCCAGAAAACCGGATAGGGAATGCCGAGGAAACTGCCCGAGACGGCATCGATGACGATCTCCGGCACCGTGCCGCCGGAGACGGGCCGCAGGATGCGCGTGATGCCGAGCACGATGTACTGCGTCGACAGCGTCGCGATGATCGGATGGACGTTGAAACGGGTGATCGCCAGACCGTTGATCAGCCCGATGAC
>NZ_RZQA01001241.1:0-1314 GCF_004022915.1 Mesorhizobium sp. M7A.F.Ca.US.006.04.2.1 | reverse complement strand
ATCTATCAGTTGGACAGTTCACGCGCTCGGAACGCGCCCGAGTTGGGCGACAGCCGCTTGTAGGCGGACCGTGCGTTCCGCAGGATCCATTGCGGCGCAAGGAGCGTCGGCACTGCGCGGGTCCAATAGTGCGGCATTCCATGGTAACGGCCGTACAGGTACCTGATCGCTGCGCTCACCGCGATGGTCCGTCCCCCCGCAGTTTTAGCGTTGTTCAACCGCGCCATCACGTGCGTATCAAATATCCGGCGGCGAAACGCTTCGCACACAGCGGGTGTGTCCGCGAACAACGCGAAAGCAATCTGATCATAGGCGGCAACGTCGATCTTCAGGCGATCCAGCCATCCGAACTTGATATTGAACTGGTCGTTGCCCGACCGATAGCCGACACAAGGTTCTTGGACCACGCCCCATTTTCCAAACCGTTCGACAACACGGCCGATGATATAAACTTGGACGTAGTAATTCTTGAATTCCGAGACATTAGGCTCGGATGCGATCTCATTCCATTTGGCACGGTCTATCACCAGGGCGGACATGAAGCCCAGCAGATCACCCATCGTCGCGAACAGCGTACCGGCATCGGCGATCAGTTGTGTAGGCGGGATCCGACGGATGCCGGTCCGGCGCGTCATCGTCACGTCATAGTCGATCACGCCTAGCGTTAGACCGGTTACGCCGGGCCAACGCCGGATCGCTTCCAGCACCCGTGCTAGCCCGCCCGGTTCCAGATGGTCGTCGTCGCCCATCAGCCAGATGTAATCGCCCTTCGCCGCCTCCACGACCGCCAGGAAATTGCCGTCCACTCCCAAGTTCTTCGGCTGGGAAAGCAAGGTGTAGTGCTTGATGCGACCCTTATAGCCTTCGGCCACGGCGACCGTATTGTCCGGTGAAGCATCATCGCTGACCACGACCTCGATCTCGTCCTCCAAAGCTTGGGCGATGATGCTGTCTAACAATTCCGCCAGCATGGACGAGCGGTTGTAAGTCGGGATGCAGATCGAAATGGTCGGCACGGGTTTCGGTCTGCGGCCAGGATCGGTGGTTACCCGGCGAGGCCGGCGCGCGCGATGAGCGGCTGCCACCAATGCTCGCAAGTCGTTCTCGTCCATCGTGCTCTCCTGGAGGTCAATCCGAAGACTGGCCGCCGGTCAATCGCCGAACTCCCCGAAATCGGCGTCGACCTGAATCATGAGTTCGAGGTATTTCCACGCTATCCACCGCCAGGAATAACTGCTCGCCCTGGCGTTCCCCTTGGTAACCAAACGCTGCCGCAAGTCTGGGGCTAGCATCAACAGGCGGATGGCTTCGGCC
>NZ_RZQA01001240.1:0-1315 GCF_004022915.1 Mesorhizobium sp. M7A.F.Ca.US.006.04.2.1 | reverse complement strand
CATCTGGGACGATGCCGAGGAACTGGCGCGGCTGGCCGAGGCCTCGCACCCGCGTGTAAAACTCGACACGTCGGGTCTTTCCCCCGCCGCCACCGAGCTCGCCAATCTGCTGGCGGAAAACATCGAGAAACTCGACGAAACCGAGCTTCGCCGCATCACCGCATCGATCCGCGCGGCGTTGAACCAGCGGCCGTAGCCTGACGGTCCGCGCCGGTACAAGTTCGCCTGCCTCACGAGGAAACTGCCCGCCGGCGGCCCGCCGGCGGGCAAAGTGGTGAGATCATTTCTTGCCGGCGGTGCCGCCATTTCCACCCCGGCCATGATCGCCGTGGTCGTGGCCATTGTTTCCGCCGCCCAGGCAGTCCGACGCCCCGGCATCACCGCAACAGCGGCCGGCCCAGAGGTCGTTGAGGTTGGTTTTGGCACAGCTGGTGGTCTGATCGGCCATGGCGGATCCGGCCATGCTCGACACCGCGATAGCGGCAAGAAGGGTGTTTCGCAGAAAAGCAGTCATCTGAAGTCTCCATGGTTGGTTTCGGTTCACGGCTGTGTGTCGCTGGCCGGAGCGAAATGGTTCACGGAGAAATGCGAATTCTGGCGGAGGGCCCATCGATTTCGTCATCCACGGGCGGAGCGGGCGCGCAGACCCGAGGATCCATGCCGCGAGTTGCGAGCGTCGCGACGGGGCAAAAGATCTGGTGATGACGGTATGACGATTGCAGGCGCCTGTTCCTGCGCCGCAGCGTTCTTCATCGGCATCACGGCATGGATCCCAGGGTCTTCGCGACGGAGCTTCGCTCCTGCTCCGCCCTGGGATGACGAAGCGTTGGATGCCGCCCCTAGGGAAGCCGCCGTTGCTGGTGCCTACTGAACCGCGCCGACCAGAACTTGCTGGCCACCGCGGATCGAGACCCAGCGGCCGGTGTTGTCGATCGCCTGCCGCTTGAGGAAGCGGTAGCCGGTCGCGTCCCATGGCTTGACCTTGTCGGTCAGATTGTCGAGCACATAGTCGCCCTCGTCGGTGCGCACCGTCAGCACGGCGTGGCCCTCGCCGTCGGGCTTGCGCACGACGGTGATCAGAAGATCGGCAAGCGAGATGCTCATGCGCGAAAGCTGGCGCCGCTTTTCCAGCACATAGTCCTCGCAATCGCCGACGCCCTTGTCGGGATAAGCCCAGACCTCGTCCTTGCCGTAGATGTCCATGTCGCTCATCGGCTTGACGGCGGCGTTGACCCTGGCGGTGACATTGAGAAGCTTGCGCATCAGCGCGTCGGTCATCTGAGCCGGCGCCAGATTGGTCGGGCGGATCGAGCAC
>NZ_RZQA01000123.1:0-10362 GCF_004022915.1 Mesorhizobium sp. M7A.F.Ca.US.006.04.2.1 | reverse complement strand
TAGTCCATGTTCGTGACATCTGCCTTTGCGCAAGAGTCCGCGCCATCAGCCGATACCAGCCACGCTGCGACGGAAGGCGACACGCATTCCGGCACCAGCGTGCCTGCTGAAGCGCATGGCACGTTTCCGCCATTCGATCCGGCGACGTTCCCGTCGCAGCTTCTGTGGCTGGCGATCACCTTCGGGCTGTTCTATCTCTTCCTGAAGCGGGTGGTGATGCCGCGCGTCGGCGGCATCATCGATGTCCGCAACGATCGCATCACGCAGGACCTCGACCAGGCGGCCAGGTTGAAGGGCGAGGCCGACGCCGCCGTTGCTGCCTACGAGCAGGAACTGGCGGAAGCCAAGACCAAGGCCAACGCCATCGGCCAGCAGGCCAACGACGCTGCCAAGGCCGAGGCCGACACCGCTCGCAAGAAGGTCGAGGCTGCGCTCGACGCGAAGCTTGGCGAAGCCGAAGCCCGCATTTCTTCCATCAAGGCCAATGCCATGAAGGAAGTCGGCAGCATCGCCGAGGACACCGCTTCGGCGATCGTCGAGGCTCTGGTTGGCGGCAAGGCCAGCAAGGCCGAGATCGCGGCCGCGGTCAAATCCGTGGCCCGGTGAGGAGCGCATCATGGATTACACATCTCTCGCGACGCTCTGGGCCACGATAGCCCTGATCATCTTCCTCGGCGTTGCCGTCTACATCAAGGTGCCTGGCATGATCGCCAAGGCGCTCGACGCCCGTGCCGCCAGGATCAGCAATGAACTGGACGAAGCGCGCCGGCTGCGCGAGGAGGCCCAGCAGCTGCTCGGCCAGTACCAGCGCAAGCGCAAGGAAGCCGAGCAGGAGGCCGCCGACATCGTCGCTGCCGCCAAGCGCGAAGCCGACATGCTTGCCGCCGACGCGCATAAGAAGACCGAGGACTATGTCGTCAGGCGCACCGCGCTTGCCGAACAGAAGATCGGTCAGGCCGAGCGTGATGCCATCAGCGAAGTGCGCGCCAGCGCCGTCGACATCGCCGTCGAGGCAGCACGCGCGCTGCTTGCCGGCAAGATCGACGCCAAGGCCGGTGCAGATCTGTTCAAGGCTTCGCTCGCGGACGTGAAGTCGAAGCTGAATTAGGCGGTTCGTCTAGCCAGTCATCGAAAGCCGCCCGGGCAACCCGGCGGCTTTTTTGTTGCGGCGCTGAAGCTGCCAATCTCCCCCCTCGTGGGGGAGATGCCCGGCAGGGCAGAGGGGGGGCGTGAAGGAACGCTAACCTTTGTTGTCCTAAGGTCTATCGGGACAAGCCTGAGGGCATAACTGCAATCGATTGAGAGGCCGGCGGGACAGCGCCCCCCTCTCTCCTACCGGACATCTCCCCCACAAGGGGGAGATTGGCTTGTCGTCGTCGTCGCTCAATCCAGCCCGGCGAAGCTCTCTTCTTCCACCACGTCCACCTCGGCCCCACCCAGCCGGAATGGCGCAAACGACACGCGGTGCAGCCGCGCCACCGGGCCATGCGCTTCGATCGCGGTGCGATGGCGAACCGTGGCGTAGCCCATATGGACTTCGAACCCGTAGCGGTCGTGATGGTTGCCGCAGCCGCACATCATGCGGTCGCGCATCACCTTGGCGACGATCGAGGCGGCGGCGATCGACTGCGAACGCTGGTCGCCCTTGATCAGCGCGCGCCCTTCACAAGGCAGTCCCGGCGGCACGTCGCGTCCATCGGCAAGCGCAAGCTTCGGCCGGACCGACAGCCCTACCAGCGCGCGCCGCATGGCTTCCAGGCTTGCCTTGAGGATGTTGCTGCCGTCGATGCCCTCGGCGCTGATGGAGGCCATCGAGACCGCCTGTGCGGAGCCGAGAATGCGCAGGAACAGGGCCTCACGCTGCAAATGGCTGAGGCGTTTGGAATCGTCGAGGCCGTCGGGAATGTTGGCGGGATCGAGCACCACCGCTGCGGCGACCACCGGCCCGGCCAGGGGGCCGCGGCCTGCCTCGTCCATCCCGGCGACCGGCCACAGGCCCTCCGCCATCGCCTTCGTCTCGAAGGAGAAGTCGGGCTTCTCGATGATCTCAAAGAGAGGCGGAGAATCAGAACGCGCGCGAGCCATGTTGCGGCGAGGTTCGCATCGGCTCCGATTCTCCGCAAGTCCCTCCGGGTCGGGTGGGGCGCCGGACCGGGAGGGCACCGTCTGCAGGCCGGGGCAGGCCGGACGGGATTCTTGGTGCGCGACGGATCAAACCATCGCGACGAATTGTCTCTTCAAAGCAGCGTCAGTTGCACCTGGTCTTTCCCGGCGGCAACGAACTGATCGGTCCGCAGCGTGCGCCGTTCGGCATTGAGACCAAGCCGCTTGGCTGTGATCTCGAAGCGCCGGCCGATCTGCCAGGCATAGGGACCGGCGCCCTTCATGCGCTTGCCCCATTCCGAATCGTAGTCCTTGCCGTCACGCATGGAGCGGACCAGCGACATCACATGGCGGTAACGGTCGGGATAATGGCGCAGCAGCCAGTCCTTGAAGATCGGGCTGACCTCCAGCGGCAGCCGCAGGATCACATAACCCGCCTCGCGCGCGCCGGCCGCACGTGCCGAATCGAGGATGCGTTCCATCTCCGGATCGGTCAGGCCCGGAATGATCGGCGCCACCATGACCGACGCCGGAATGCCGGCATCCGAAAGCTGCCGGATCGCTTCCAGCCGCTTGGTCGGTGTCGACGCGCGCGGCTCCATGGTGCGCGCCAGCATGCGGTCGAGCGTCGTCACCGACAGCGCCACCTTGGCTAGCCCGCGTTCGGCCATGCGCGACAGGATATCGATATCGCGCGTCACCAGGGCGGACTTTGTCACGATGCCGACCGGATGGCCGCGCGCTTCCAGCACTTCGAGGATTTCGCGCATGATCCGGTATTGCTTCTCGATCGGCTGGTAGGGGTCGGTGTTGGTGCCGATGGCGATGGTGCGCGGCTGATAGCTGTCCTTCGAAAGCTCCTTGTCGAGCAAGCGCGCCGCATCAGGTTTGGCGAACAGCTTCGATTCGAAATCCAGACCCGGCGACAGGCCCATGAACGCGTGCGTCGGGCGGGCAAAGCAATAGACGCAGCCATGCTCGCAGCCGCGATAAGGGTTGATGGAACGGTCGAAGGAAATGTCGGGCGATTCGTTGCGGGTGATGATGGTGCGCGGCTTCTCGACCTGCACTTCGGTCTTGAAGGGGGGCAGTTCTTCCAGCGAATTCCAGCCATCGTCGAACACGTGCCGGCTGACTGGCTCGAATCGGCCGGACGGGTTGATGCCGGCCGACCTGCCGCGGTTGCGGTCCGGGCGGACACGCATGCCGCTCTGCTCGACCATCGCATTGGCCATCTCGGCTCTTCCTGCTCCGAAAGCTGCAATGTCGGCGCGCACGATCTGTTCCATTTTCGCCCGCTCCCAGGGACTGTCCGTGTTGTGTCGAATCGCTCTGTTCATGAAATTATTCCTATTTCATCGACGAGAACAAAGCAAGAACTTTCTATGTGCGATGCAAAACTGGCGCTGTGCGGCGCTTTCCGCTATTCGGCTAAGGATGCTCAGTGTTCTCATCGAAACCCGCAATGACGAGGAGGGCCTCGCCCGCACGCTCGCCTCGCTGATTGGCGGCGCGGTCGAAGGCGTGGTGCGTGAAGTTATCGTCTGCGACACAGGCTCCACCGACCAGACGCATCGTGTGGCCGAGCATGCCGGCTGTCAGTACGTGACCGGCGGTGTCGCTGCCGGCATCCGCCAGGCCAAGGGGGATTGGTTGCTGCTCCTGGAACCGGGCGCGCGGTTGGTGGAGGGCTGGATCGATGAGGTTGTCGCGCATACGGCCAGGCAGACCATGGCGGCACGGTTTTCGCGCACGCGGGCCAGCCGCACGCCATTCCTGGCACGGGTCTTTTCGGGAAACCGCGCCCTGGCCGACGGATTGCTGATCAGCAAGCGTCAGGCGGCGGCCGCGGCCAAGAGTGCCGGCAGTGCTGAGGCCATCGCCCGCGGCCTCGCAACGAAGCGGCTCGACGCCGAGATCTGGATGGCGCCCGCCAAGCAGGAACGCCGCTCCTCGACATGATTTTTTGCAGCTGCTCAGGCCATTGTGCATTGCACAAAATCTGACGCGGGGTTAGCTTCCGTTCAAGCGGGAATTGGGTTTGGGACATGCCGAGTGGCGAGCACCGATGCGGCATCGGTGGTGCTCTCATAGCCGAGGACCCAATGAAGCTTTCAACCCCCGACACATCCGGCGCGGCCAGTCTCGAGGCTATTGCGCGCGACGGCAGTCTGTTGCGACGCATCGCGGTGCGCATTCCGACCTATCTCAAGGACCTGCGCGAAAACCCCGCCTGGCTGCCGATGTTCGTGCTGGCGCGCACAATGCCTGGACGCCGCATGCATTGGCTGGGCGCAAAACGCGCCCGCCCGGTCGCCAATGCCGGGGATACGATGTTTGCCGGTGTCGAACGGGGAGCGGTCGTCGATGCGTTGCGCTCCGACGGGCTGTTCTCAGGCTTGGTCCTGCCGCCTGATATCCATGAAGAGATCGCCGACTTCGCCGGGCGCACGCCTTGCTTCGGCAATTTCGACCGCCGTCTCGAATTCATGCCGGGGGAACATGCCGAGGCCGAGAAACGCCTTGGCCGCTCGCTGCTCAGCGGGCATTTTTTCGAGCGCATCCTCGACTGCCCGGCGGCGCTTGCCATCCAGCGCGATCCGCTGCTTCTGGATATTGCCGCGCACTATCTCGGCGGCCAGGCAAAACTGATCACGACGCGCGTCTGGTGGAGTTTTCCAACCGGTGCCGCTTCGGATGCCGACAAGAACCTCGCCTCGCTCGGCAAGTATCATTTCGACCTCGATGATTGGCGCATGCTGAAATTCTTCTTCTACCTCAAGCCGGTCGACACCGACACCGGTCCGCATGTCTATGTCAGGGGCAGCCACAAGCGCCGCAGCCTCAAGCACCAGCTCACGCTTCTGGTTGGCCACCCCGCGCAACAGGTCCTGGATGTCTATGGCGAGCAGAGCCCGGTGACGCTGACCGGCGAGGCCGGTCTCGGTTTCGTCGAGGACCCTTTTGGCTTCCATATGGGCACCGTGCCGGCACGCACGCCGCGACTGATGATGGAAGTCGGCTTCGGCGTCTCGCCGCCGTCGCGCCGGCGGTTTCATGGCGAGCCGGTCATCCGCTGAGAGCGACGCTTGCCTCGGCTTTACGGAGCTGATTTGCCGCGCCGCAAATGCTCGTCCAGGCGCGGCATGATCTCGACGAAGTTGCACGGCATATGCCGGTAGTCGAGCTGTGCCTTCAGGATGCCGTCCCACGCGTCCTTGCAGGCGCCTGGCGAACCCGGCAGCACGAAGACGAAGGTGGCGTTGACGATGCCGCCGGTCGCCCGGCTCTGGATCGTCGAGGTGCCGATCTTGTCGTAGGAGATCCGGTGGAACACTTCCGAAAAGCCATCCATGCGCTTTTCGAAGATCGGCTCCAGCGCGTCCGGCGTCACGTCACGGCCGGTGAAACCGGTGCCGCCGGTGGTGATGACGACATCGATATTCTTGTCCCGCGACCACGCCAGAACCGTGTCGCGGATTTTTTCCCGATCGTCGGTGACGATATCGCGGGCCGCCAGCATATGGCCGGCCTCGGTGATGCGGTCGGCCAGCGTCTGGCCGGATTTGTCGTCGGCGAGGCTGCGCGTATCTGAAACGGTCAGCACCGCGATGCGCACGGGAATGAAGGAGCGGCTCTCGTCAATTCTGGCCATCCGATCCCTCCGATGCGATGCTGCGCGTCGCCGCGACGAACCAGTCGGGCTGGCGGCCGCGGATTTCGGCGGCGGCGCGCTTGGCGACATTGCCGGTCTCGAACAGGCCGAAGCAGGTGGCGCCGGACCCGGACATCCGTGAAAAACCCGATCCGGCCTTGTTCAGCCAGGAAAGCGCCCTGCCGATAGCCGGCTGCATCGCCAGCGCGGCGGGCTCGAGATCGTTGCGGGTGATCTCCAGCCAGTTGCGCAGGCTATGAAAATCGATGCTGCGCGGCAGCGGCGGCAAGGCCTCATTGTCGCGCCGGGAAAGCGCCGCAAAGACGTCCGCCGTCGAGACCGGGGTGCCCGGATTGACCAGCACCAGGCCAAGCGCCGAAAAATCCGGCACCATCGACAGTTCATCTCCGATGCCGCGCGCGACCAGCGGCTTTGCCGCCAGGCACATCGGCACATCGGCGCCGAGCGAAATGCCGATCCGCGCCAGCTCTGCGCCGTCTATATCCAGGCCCCATGTCTCCACCAGCCCGCGCAGCACGGTCGCCGCGTCGCTCGAACCGCCGCCGACGCCGGAGGCGACCGGCAGGTTCTTTTCCAGCCGGATAGCGACCGGCGGTGTTCTCTCGTGCCCGACCGCCTGTCGCAGGGCATCGCGCGCCCTAGGCACCAGATTGCTGGCGTCGAGAGGAACAGCCGGGGCGTAGCGGCCGGACACGGTAAATTCATCGCTATCGGCAGGCGCAATTTCGACCCTGTCGCCAAACCGCGTGAACACCGCCAGGCTTTCGATCAGATGATAGCCGTCAGGTCGCCTGCCGGTGACATGCAGCGCAAGATTGATCTTGGCGTGCGCGTGCCAGCTACGCGACCCGATGTCGGTGTCCACAATGGTCTGCGAAATGGTGCTCAGTCCTTGGCCAGCCGGTACTCGCCGGTCTTCGGATCCTTGACCAAAGTGCCCATCGCGCCGTTGGCCGTCTGCTTTTCGGTACGCCGCACCTTGGCGGTCACGCGTTCGGCTTCCCTAATGAAGGTGCGGTAGCCGAAATAGGCGGCGACGCCAACGACGGCGAAGAAAATGATCTGCGGCATGCCAAAACTCCTCCCACGCTGGGACGGCGAAGGCGGCCGGTCGGGTCGGTTAAGCTCTCATGCTAGACGCTTTTGCCGGGTTTTCAAAGCCCGAAGCGAGACCACAATGCGCGCTCTTCCGCCGCATCGACCACGCCGCTGGCGGCGGCGGCTGCGATATCGGGCGCTGAAAAGCCCTTGCTTGAGCCAAACAGGCCGAAGCGGCTGAGGAAACCGCGCGGTGTCGTGATCAGCCTGAGCTGGGTTTTCGCCCCGAAACGGGTCTTGAGCACCGTGCGCATGTCGCCGAGCGCATCGACCAGGCCGAGTTCAAGGCCCTTGATGCCGGTCCAGAACAGGCCTGTGAACAGGTCCGGGTCGTCTTTCAGTTTCGCGCCGCGCCGCTCCTTGACGAGGTCGATGAACGTGCCGTGCACCTCGAGCTGCAGCGCCTTCAGCCGCTCGACATCTTCCTTTTTCTCGGGCTTGAACGGGTCGAGCACCGCCTTGTTCTGGCCGGCGGTGTGGACGCGTCGCTCGATGCCGATCTTCTTCATCAGTTCCGGGAAGCCGAACGAAGCCGAGACCACGCCGATCGACCCGACGATGGAGGATGGGTCGGCGAAGATCTCATCACCGGCAACCGCGATCATGTAGCCACCCGACGCCGCCACGTCTTCGACGAAGACCAGTACCTTTCTGTTCTTTTCCGTGGCCAGGTCACGGATGCGCTTGA
The DNA here is from genome assembly GCF_004022915.1 of Mesorhizobium sp. M7A.F.Ca.US.006.04.2.1. Taxonomy (NCBI): domain Bacteria; kingdom Pseudomonadati; phylum Pseudomonadota; class Alphaproteobacteria; order Hyphomicrobiales; family Phyllobacteriaceae; genus Mesorhizobium; species Mesorhizobium sp. M7A.F.Ca.US.006.04.2.1. Next base: position 2,797 of record NZ_RZQA01000123.1, on the reverse strand, counting down.
AGATCAGCCGCGACTGCACCGGCGAGCCGCCGGGCGAATTGATCGAGATGGCGACTGCCGGGGCGTCGTAGGAAAACGCCTTCTCGATGAGGCCAGCGGTGGAGGCCAGCGACAGGCTCGGCCGGAACTGGCCACCGCCTGCCATGATGGTGCCGTGCAGCCGGATGACCGGAATGGTGACGACGGTGGAGCGCCAGGATTTCGGCAGCAGGCGGTTGATAAGGCGTTTCACGAGGGCGTGGTCTCCGGTCGATAGGTTGCAGGCATGTAGGGATTTCCCGGCCAACGGCAATGTGGCCAGGCAGAATAGCTCAATCTCCGAACAGCGAGGCGAGGCCGTTGGTGATCATTTCGCTGCGCTCGTCGGGGCCGTTGCCTGATTGCGCGTGCAGCATCAGGGGCGGGCGGATGGCAAGCTTTCCCCGTGTCCCGAGCGCTGCCCGCACAACGATGCGGATTGCCGCGGCGTCTGGGCGAGGGTGGACGGCGAGCATTTCGGCATCGCCGAAGCGCCCTGCGATCGCATCGAGAATGGCGCCGAGCTGTTCGGGGCGGGCGATCACGGCAAGCCCGCCGCGCGGCCTGACCACCGCCGCCGCACTGCGGATCCAGCTCTCGAACACCCCGTCCTCCATGACATGGGCCTCTTTTCTGAGGCGATCGGGGGAGGCGCGGTCCCGGGGAGCGTTGAAGGGCGGGTTCATGATGACGAAGTCGAAATCATTGTCGGCGAGGCCGGCGGCCGCCCGCGCCCGGCCCGATACGGTGACATCGGCGACCAGCACGGAGGCGCGATCGCTCAGATGGGCATTGCCGGGATGGGCAAGAGTGGCTGCCGCGAAGGCCGCCATTTCCGGCGCGCGTTCGACAAGCACCGCCTCGGCGGCCGGGCAGCGCGACAGCACCGCCAGGCCGGCGGCCCCGGCACCGGCACCGAAATCGGCGAGACGACCGGCAAGGGAGGACGGCACGGATGCCGCCAGCATCATCGCATCCATGCCGGCGCGATGACCGCCTTGCTTGGGCTGCACCAGCCAGAATCGGCCGCGATGGAAAGCGTCGACCGTATGGGCCGGCGTGTCCGGGACAAGGGCGGCGGGCGCGGCGGACATTATCTTCCGCGGATTTCGTTGGCGATGCCGGCATCCGTCAGGATGCGCCGTGCCGCGTCGGCCTGGTCGGCGTCGACCATGACGCGCTTCTGCAAAAGACCGATCGACCCTTCGAGAATGCTCATATTCTGGTCGGCGACAAAGCAGGCAATGCCGGCGTCGCGCATCAGCGATTCGACAAAGGAAATGATCACGGCATCGTTGGTGCGGACTAGTTCTATCATTGTATGAAACTCGCAGTTTGCGCTATTGATGTAAACGGGTAGGGGATTCCGGGGCAGAGCCGTTCCCTTGGGGGTCGTTGACATTCTGTCGCCGCCGCCGCGCCAATTCGCCACTTGCCGTGCCCATGTCCGCCGCCCTAGAGTCCATACAGGGACTAAGGGTGCCGTCGCACGCTCTATACCAAGACGGGAGTGATTGTCGTGGGTGTCGTTCTCAACATCGAAAACGGGAAGCGGGAGCCCGCCTCCATCAAGGATCTGATCGATCTGACTGCCGCCGATATGGGGCGCGTCAATGAATTGATCCTGTCCAAGGCCGGCTCCGACGTCGAGATGATCCCGGAGGTCGCCAACCATCTGATCTCGTCCGGCGGCAAACGGCTGCGGCCGATGCTGACGCTGGCCGCAGCCCAGATGTTCGGCTATGCCGGCGAGGGCCACGTCAAGCTCGCCACCTCCGTCGAATTCATGCACACCGCGACGCTTCTGCACGACGATGTCGTCGACGAGAGCGGCATGCGCCGCGGCAAGAAGACCGCCCGCATGATCTGGGGCAACCAGGCAAGCGTTCTGGTCGGCGACTTCCTGCTCGGCCAGGCCTTCCGCATGATGGTCGATGTCGGCTCGCTCGAAGCGCTCGATATCCTGTCGAGTGCGGCCTCCATCATCGCCGAGGGCGAGGTCATGCAGCTCGCCGCCGCCAAGAACCTCGAAACCACCGAGGACGAGCATTTCGCCGTCATCAAGGCCAAGACCGCCGCACTTTTTTCGGCGGCTGCCGAGGTCGGCCCGGTCATCGCCCAGGCGACGCGCAACGATCGCGCCGCGCTGCGCTCCTATGGCATGAATCTCGGCCTGGCCTTCCAGCTGATCGACGACGCGCTGGACTATGGCGGCACCAGCAAGGATCTGGGCAAGAATGTCGGCGACGATTTCCGCGAGGGCAAGGTGACGCTTCCGGTCATTCTCGCCTATCGGCGCGGCACCAAGGCCGAGCGCACCTTCTGGAAGCGCGCCATCGAGGACAATGTCGCCGATGACGCCGGCCTGGAAAAGGCGACCGGCCTGATGACCCGCCACGGCGCCATTGCCGACACGATCGGACGCGCGCGCCATTTCGGCGAGATTGCCCGCGACGCGCTGGCGCCGCTCGAAGCGACGCCGCAGAAATCGGCGCTGATCGACGTCATCGATTTCTGCATCAGCCGGGTCAACTAAAGGCTGGACTTTCGCGACGCTATCTCTGGCCTGCGCTAAGAGGAAGTTTAGGAATTCGGTCCCGCCGTCTCGACAAGCCGCCCTGCCGCAAATTATCTATAAAACATGGCAAAGGGCACAGACGACACCATCGCGGTGCGCATCAGCAAGGTTCTGGCGGACCGCATCATTTCCGGTGCGATCGAGCCGGGGGCCAGGCTTCGGCAGGATCACATCGCCGAGGAATTCCAAACCAGCCATGTT
>NZ_RZQA01001239.1:0-1322 GCF_004022915.1 Mesorhizobium sp. M7A.F.Ca.US.006.04.2.1 | reverse complement strand
TCGCCTCCAGCACCACGCCGAACAGGCCGTAACCGCCGACGACGTGGCGGAACAGGTCGGTGTTCTCGATGGGCGAGCAGGTCGTCACCGAACCGTCGGCCAGCATCACCCGCATCGAGCGGATCGAGCCCGCCACCGAACCCGCCTGGTGGTCCATGCCATGCGCATTGACCGACAGCGAACCGCCGACCGAGAAGATGTCGGTCGACTGCATCGCCTTCACCGCGAAGTGCGGATGCAGAAGGTTCTGGATGTCGTGCCAGCGCGCGCCCGGCTGCAAGGTCATGGTCTTGGCCGCCGCATCGACGGTGACCCTGTTGAACTTTCTGAGGTCGAGCACCAGCGCGTTGTCGTCGAAGGCATGCCCGCCCATGGAATGGCGGATGGCGGCCAGCGATATTTTCAGCCCATTGGCACGCGCGAAGGCCAGGGCCTTGGCGATGTGCTCGTCCCCGCTGACCTCGACCACGCCGTAGACCGGCGTCATCGACAGGCCGCTGGCATCGTTGATGTCACCACCCTTTGCCGACCAGGGCAGTGACGCATCGAAGGCCGGCGCATTGTCCAGCGGCTTCAGAGGCAGCGCGAAGCCGTCTATATCGGCTATCCGTCCTGCGTTCTTCGGCCCCGAAGGTCCGCGTGCCAGCCGCGCCACCGTGTTGCCGCCCCACAGCACCGCGCCGCCGACGACGGCCGCACCCAGCAGCAATCGCCGCGACAGGCGAAACCCTTTTTGCTCGTCGGCCATGACTATCCCCCGCTGGCCAAGGGATAGCGCGGCTCTTTGGCAAAAACCATAGCGGCGCCGCCGGGACGGCGTTTTGCCTGGCGTCGAGGGTGGAGGGCACGAAATGGCCGGTCCCCTGAGGACCGGCCAGAATGGAACAGGGCCTGAAATTGCGTCAGCAGGCTTGCCGACGAACGACGCTGACGCCTTACGAGGCCTTCTTGATCGACGTCACGATGCCGGTCTTGTCATCGACGGTCACCGCCACCTTGGCGCCGACCTTCAGTTTCCCGATCGTCGCTTCGGGCGACAGCTGGTAGATCTTGCCGTCGTCGAGGGTGATCGACTTGGTCGTCGGATCGACGGCCTGAATGGTGCCCTGAACGGTCGCGGCATAAGCGGTGCCGAGGAAGGCGAGCAGAGCAGCGGTGGTTGCGAGGGTCTTCTTCATTGGTAAGCACTCCGTGCTGTTTCACTTTTCCGGACCGCCGCCTTGGGAAACGACAGCACCGGACGGCCTGAAACTGGACGGAAAGCGCACCCTCCGCAAATCACATTGGGTGACTTTTCGCAAACAATATCATAGGCTTAATTC
>NZ_RZQA01001238.1:0-1329 GCF_004022915.1 Mesorhizobium sp. M7A.F.Ca.US.006.04.2.1 | reverse complement strand
GTAGTGGCCGGCACGACAGGCAAGGCCTCGGCCGGCGAGGCGAGCACCGTGGCGCCAATCATCAAACTGCAAAACGCCGTGATTGTCCGTTTCATCTTTTCACTCCTGTTGAATGGGGTCGACGGGTTCGGGGATTACTGACGTCGGAGCGCCCGCAGTTCGGAGATCGAAAGCGCGCCATCGCCGTTCTTGTCCGCCTGCAGCAGCCGGTCGGGAATGAAGGCGGCAAACTCGTCGCGCGAAATCTTGCCGTCGCCATTGCGGTCGATGCGGCCGGCCTGGGCCTGGAAGCCGGCGAATTGCGTGGCCTGGAAGTCGCGCTTCGACTTCACCCGTTCCACTGCCCCGCGCACTTCGTCCGCATCGAGCAAGCCATTGTGGTTGGCATCCATCCGGTCGAACATCTGCGCCCGCGCGGCCTGGATTTCGCCGAACTCGAGCTTGCGGTCGCCGTTGGTGTCTATGCGCCGGAAGAGTTCCCTGGCACCGCCGTCAGCCGCACAGGCGCTGGCGGTGCAGAACAGCACGCCAGCAAGAGCCATGACGATCTTGTTCATATTGATCTCCGCATTGGGTCGGATGGTCCGCCGCGGACCGTCCTTGCAGAGCCTTCTACGCAGCGCCTGTGGTGGTCCTACGCAAAGCGAGATGATTTTTTCGAGGCGGCCAGCACAGCCGCCTATCCCCACCGCGATAGAGGATTCAAGGCCGGCAAAAAATCTTGCGTGTCGAGCGTAGGAGCCCGGCTCTCGCTGCGTATCGGTCAGCAGTCGCCCCCGCGGCCTGACAATGAAAGGACATCATCATGAAACGCTCGTTACTGATTGCGGCCTTGCTCATCGGGCTTGCGCCGCTCTGCGCGGCTCAGGCACAGGACATGCCGGGCCAGCGCATCCTGCAACGGATCGATACCAATGGCGACGGCGCCATCTCCAAGGATGAGATGACGGCCGCCCGCGAGCGCTTGTTCAGGAAGCTCGACCGCAATGGCGATGGCGTCATCGACGAGAAGGAGATGGAGAGCGCCCGCCAGGCGATCAAGGATCGCGCCGAGGTGGCGCAGGCGCGGCTCGGCAGCCGCTGGCGGCGCATGGACGCCAATGGCGACGGCAAGGTCTCCGAGCAGGAATTCGCCAGCAGCATGCCTTTGTTCGACCTCGCGGACCGGGATGGTGACGGCAAGCTCTCCGCCGACGAGATCGCCTCCGTCCGCAAGCTGATCGCCGAGCACGCCAACTGATGCTCGGCAGCGATCATTCCCTTTACAAAACAAGGAGTACGACATGTTGTCTTCGGCAAAGATTCCGATTTTATGTCTCGGTGCGATGC
>NZ_RZQA01001237.1:0-1329 GCF_004022915.1 Mesorhizobium sp. M7A.F.Ca.US.006.04.2.1 | reverse complement strand
GATTGATGATGAAGAGATGCGCGGTCGCGGGATTGCGCTCGGCATCGGGGTTGCGGATGCGTTCGGCGCCGCGGGCGATCTTGTCAAGCGCCGATGCCAGCCAGAGCGGGTGTCCACAGATTTCGGCGCCACGTCGGTCGGCCTCGTATTCGCGGGTGCGGCTGACCGCCATCTGCACGACCATCGCGGCAAAGGGCGCTACGATCATCGCCGCCAGCACGCCGACAAAGCCGAACGGATTGTTGTCGCGATTGCCACTGAAAAAGAAGGCGAAATTGCCGAGCATCGAAATGGCACCGGCAAAGGTGGCGACGATCGTCATGGTCAGCGTGTCGCGGTGCTGCACATGGGCGAGTTCGTGCGCCATGACGGCTGCGACCTCTTCAGGCGTCAGCGCCTGCAACAGGCCGGTGGAGGCAGCGACCGCCGCGTTCTGCGGGTTGCGGCCGGTGGCAAAGGCGTTCGGCTGCGGATTGTCGATCAGGTAGGTCTTCGGCATGGGCAGGCCGGCCTGTTTGGCGAGCGACTGGACGATGGCGTAATATTCGGGCGCGTTCTTCTCGTCGACCTCGACGGCACGGTTCATCGACAGCACCATCTTGTCGGCATTCCAGTAGCTGAACAGATTGGTGCCGGCGGCGATCAGCAGCGCGATCATCATGCCGCCGGTTCCGCCGATCAAAAAGCCGACGCCCATGAACAGCGCGGTCATCGCGGCAAGAAGCATGGCGGTGCGAAGTGTGTTCATCGTCTGCTCCTGTCCAGGTGATAGCGAAAAGGGGTCGATCCGCTTGGTCTCATCGCTATATGATGGGAAACACCAGTTCCCGTTTCAATCCGCTGGAAATATCGCATGAACGACGAAGCCAGTAAAACCGATGCCGAGCTTGCCCATGATGTCGAGCCAAAGGCGCTGACGCCGGAAGCCAGACGTGCGCTCGCGGAAGCCGAAGCAAGGCGTGCAAAGTACCTGGAAAAGGAAGCCTCGGCGCCGAAGGAAATCGGCGGCCGCGGCGGCAAGGAGCCCGGCCGCTACGGCGACTGGGAGGTAAAGGGCCTGACCAGCGATTTCTAGACGCCGCCTAGGCGGCGTTGCGCTGCGGCTCGAGCGCGATCCAGCCACGCTCGTCGACGGTGATGCCCACCATGTCGTAGCCCGCGATCGCGGCGTGTTGCGTTGGCAAGGGGTGCTTGTGCGTGGCGCTGATGACCATGACCGCCGCGCCCGCCGCTTCGGCTGCCGCTATGCCGGCCGGGGCATCCTCGAACACGAGGCAGTCGCGCGCGTCGAAGCCGAGCCGTTCCGCGCCAAGCCGGAAGCAATCGGGC
>NZ_RZQA01001236.1:0-1330 GCF_004022915.1 Mesorhizobium sp. M7A.F.Ca.US.006.04.2.1 | reverse complement strand
AATTGGCCCTTTCGTGCTGTCAACAGCCCGGTGCGGAAACAACGTTCCGCCGATGTGGATTTCCCGCAAAAAACCGGACGCGGCCAAACGCCGGATCGTGCGCATGCGCTTTCAGGCGACTTGCCGTCGCAGTTGCGCTGCTGTATCGGCACCTGACATGTTCACCTAGAGTGAAATAAATCCGCAGGAGTGCCGGGGGCGACATGGCGAAGAAGGTTTCCGATTCCAAGGCTGGTCCAGCCGGTGCAAAGGCCAAGCCGCAGCCAAAGGTCTCGGCCGACGGGAAAACCATCCGCGCGCCGCTGACGCAGAACCCGCATGCCATTCGCGACACGCGCGAAAAGGTGCTGGAGGTGGCGATCGGCCGCGAGGTGCGCGCCTTCCGCAAGAAGCTCGGCATCACCGTCGCCGATCTGGCGGTCGCCACCGACATTTCGCTGGGCATGCTGTCGAAGATCGAGAATGGCATCACCTCGCCGTCACTGACCACCTTGCAGGCGCTGTCGCGGGCGCTCGGCGTCCCGGTCACCGCCTTCTTCCGCCGGTTCGAGGAAGAGCGCAGCGCCGTTTTCGTCAAGGCCGGCCAAGGCCTCGATGTCGAGCGCCGCGGCACGCGCGCCGGTCACCAGTACAATCTGCTCGGCCATATCGGCTCCAATACCAGCGGCGTCGTCGTCGAGCCCTATTTGATCACGCTGACCGAGGATTCCGACGTGTTTCCGACCTTCCAGCATGAGGGCATGGAGTTCCTCTATATGCTCGAGGGCGAGGTCGTTTACCGGCACGGCAGCAATCTCTACCCGATGAAGCCCGGCGACAGCCTGTTCTTCGACGCCGACGCGCCGCACGGGCCGGAACAGCTGACGAAACTGCCGATGCGGTATTTGTCGATTATCTGCTATCCGCAGAGCGCGGGTTGAGCGGGACTCGATCTCCCCACGAGGGGGAGATCGGCAGCTTCGCGGGCGTCGCTCAATCCGGTCCGAACCCAGGGCTCGTCGGGCTGCCGTCGTCGAGCTTCGACAGCCACTCGACCAACGTTGACCTATACCGGGTCAGGCCCTTGTAGTTGGCGAGTTCGTCGGGCAGGTCGCGGATGACGCGGTGCAGGCGCCGGGCCCATTTTGGTTGCGTCACCAGCTCATCCATCTTGATCAGATAGCAGCGGATCGGAAAGACGATGCCGTTCGAGCGCGGCAGGCGCCAAAAACTCTGCAGCTCGACGCGCAGATGCACTTTGTCGCCGACATTTTCCGGCGTCACCGTAGCCCGGTCCGGACCCCATTTGTGATAGTTTTCGGGGCTGGTGTCGAGGCGCGGATTGATGGTC
>NZ_RZQA01001235.1:0-1330 GCF_004022915.1 Mesorhizobium sp. M7A.F.Ca.US.006.04.2.1 | reverse complement strand
GTTGTTTCCTTGCGGCCATGCGTCTCGACGACGCCGATCACCACATCCACGCCGTCGGCCAGCCTGGCGCGGCCCGACATCAGCATCTCATAGGTTTTGCCGACGCCCGGTGCCGCGCCGAGGAAAATTCTCAGGCGGCCGCGACCCTCCCGCTCGGCATGGTCAAGCAGTGCGTCGGGCGAGGGTCTGGTGTCGCTGCTTCTGTCGTCAGGCATCGGGATCGATCATGGATGGCGCCGGGGGTACTGTCGATCCCCGGCCGCCGCCATTCACTCTTTCGCTACGTCCAGCGCAAGGTTGAGGCCAAGCACATTGACCACAGGCTCGCCCATGAAGCCGAGTTCCCTGCCCTCGACTTGGGCATCGACAAGCGCCTTGACCCTGGCTTCCTCGATGCCCCTGGCCTTGGCCACCCGAGCGACCTGGAAGTAGGCGGCTTCCGGGCTGATGTCGGGATCGAGGCCACTGCCGGACGTCGTCACCAGATCCATCGGAACAGGCTGGTTCGGGTTTTCCGCTTTCAACTTCTCGGCGTCGCCCTTGATGCGGTCGATCAGCTTGGGACTGGTCGGGCCGAGATTGCTGCCGCTCGAGGAGGCTGCATTGTAGCCGTCGCCGGCAGCCGAAGGGCGGCCGTGGAAATACTTGTCGCTGGCAAACCCCTGGCCGATCGATTCGGAGCCGATGATCTTGCCGTCCCTCTCGACCAGGCTGCCATTGGCCTGCCGCGGAAACAGCGCCTGGGCGATGCCGGTCATGCCCAGGGGATAGATCAGGCCGGTCAGGACCGTGAAGAAGACGATCATGATGATCGCGGGTCTTATCTGGGTGAGCATGGAGATGTTCCTCAAAGCAATTCCAGGAAAAGTGTGAAGCGGTTTTCCCTAGGGAATTGCGTTAAAACAAAGAGTTAAGCGAGGCCAAGCGTGGTGACGATCATGTCGATCGCCTTGATGCCGACGAAAGGCACGATGAGGCCGCCGAGGCCGTAGACGAGAAGATTGCGGCTGAGCAGCGCGCCGGCGCCGATGGCCCGATATTTGACGCCCTTCAGCGACAGCGGGATCAGCGCGATGATGATCAGCGCGTTGAAGATGATGGCCGACAGGATGGCACTCTGCGGCGTCGCCAGATGCATGACGTTGAGTGCCTGCAGCGGACCGGTCGTCTGTCCCGGTGCGACGTAGAAGACGGCGAACATCGCCGGGATGATGGCGAAATATTTGGCGACGTCGTTGGCGATCGAGAAGGTCGTCAGCGAACCCCGCGTCATCAAGAGCGCCTTGCCGATCTCGACGATCTCGATGAGCTTGGTCGGATCGCTGTCGAG
>NZ_RZQA01001234.1:0-1333 GCF_004022915.1 Mesorhizobium sp. M7A.F.Ca.US.006.04.2.1 | reverse complement strand
CTCTAGCCCCTCGCAATCGCATGGAAGAAGGTGCCGCTGACATGGCCGCGCCGGTAGCCCGAGGCGCCGATCGGATTGCCCTGGCCGTCGGCAAGGTCGGCCAGCGGCTCGTCATTGCCGGTGGCCGTCATCTGCGCATAGTGGAATTCGTGGCCACGGATCAGCGCGCCCTGTGCACCCAGCGGACAATCGGCACGCAGCCGCGCCTCGCGGTAGCCGAGGTTCATCTTGCGCCTGGCGAAGCTGGTGGCGTGGCCGAGCAGGCCGAGCATCGCATGCGTTTCGCCCGACGCGTCCTCCAGAGCTTCGCCGAGCACCATGAAGCCACCGCACTCGCCATGGATGGGCTTCGTCGCGGCGAAACGCGCCATGCCGGCGCGGAAAGTCGCGGCGGCGGCGAGCTTGCCGGCGTGAAGCTCGGGATAGCCGCCCGGCAGCCAGCAAACGTCGCAGGTCCCGTCGGGCGCTTCGTCGACGAGCGGCGAGAACGGGACGATTTCCGCACCCGCCTTGCGCCAGTAGGCGGCGACATGCGGATAGAGGAAGGTGAAGGCGGCATCCTCGGCCAGCGCGATGCGTTGGCCGGGCGGCGCCAGCGCGTCGTCGAAACCGCCGGGCGCCGGAGTGAGGGGCGTCGCCAGGGCCATGATCGCATCGAGATCGAGCGACTTTTCCGCCATGTCGGCCAGCCTGTCGAGATGCGCCATCAGGTCGTCATATTCGCCAGCCTGGACAAGGCCGAGATGGCGCTCGGGCAGGTTCAGCGTGGGATCGCGCAGGATGGCGCCGACGACCGGCAGGCCGATCGCCTCGATGGCCTCGCTGCACAGCTTGCGATGGCGCTCGCTGCCCAGCCGATTGAGCGCGACACCGGCCATGCGCACGTCAGGATCATAGGTGGCAAAACCCTTGGCGACAGCCGCCGCCGTGGTCGACTGGCCGGAGACGTCGAGCACCAGCAGCACCGGCAGGCCGTAGAGGCGGGCGAGGTCGGCGGCCGAGCCGGTTCGACCGGGAGCCGCGGGTATCCCGTCGAACAGTCCCATGGCGCTTTCCAGGATGACGAAATCGGTGTCATCGGCGGCTTGCGCGGCAAGCCCGTTGAGCAGCGATGGCGGCATCGCCCAGCTGTCCAGATTGACACCGGAGAGGCCCGTGGCGGCGGTGTGGAAGCCGGGGTCGATATAGTCGGGGCCGGATTTGGCGCCGCGCACTTTCAAGCCGCGCCGGGTCAGCGCGCGCAGGATGCCGATGGTGACGCTGGTCTTGCCGGAGCCGGAGCGCGGCGCGCCGATGATGATGGCGCGGGCCGTCATGCTTGCCCCGCCAGGGC
>NZ_RZQA01001233.1:0-1333 GCF_004022915.1 Mesorhizobium sp. M7A.F.Ca.US.006.04.2.1 | reverse complement strand
GTCGAGGGTTTCAAGGGCGGCTGGGTGCAATTGACCGCCGACCAGCAGCCGTTCCTGCAGGGCTATCTGCCGATCCTCAGCCTCTGCCAGCAGGTTGTGCTGGGGCTGGCGCCGATGAATGTCGACACCGGCGCCGGCTTCGTCACGCCCGAAAATTACGAGATCGTCGCCGAGCTCGCCAAGCAGGCGCTGCGCTGACCTCCCAAGCCGCCGGCCGGGATCTCAGGCCCCGGCCGGCGGGACCGCTGGCGACGACGCCGGCACGAGACAATGAAAGCGAGCATCCGATGGCCGAACGCCTCATCGAACTGCGCGACATCAGCAAGTCCTATGGCCAGGTCTATGCGCTGGGCGGGGTCAATCTCAGCGTCGACCGCGGCGAGGTGGTCGGCCTGCTCGGTGACAATGGCGCCGGCAAGTCGACGCTGATCAAGATCCTCTCGGGCGTGGTCAAGCCGACCAGCGGCGAAATCCTCGTGCGTGGTAAGCCGGTGACCGGGTGGAGCGCGGCGCGTTCCCGCGAAGCCGGCATCGAGACGGTGTTCCAGGACCGGGCGCTGGCCGTGCAGCAGACCATCGTTCGCAACATCTTCATGGGCCGCGAGCTGACCGGATTCTTGGGCTTTCTCAGGGTCAACAAGGAGATCGAGGAGGCAAGCCGGCTGATGCGCGAGATCGGCTTCACCTCGAAAGTGTTCACGCCGCAGTCGATCGTCGGCCAGCTTTCGGGCGGCGAACGCCAGGGCGTGGCGATCGCCCGCGCCATCTACAAGCAGGCCGAGCTGATCGTCCTCGACGAACCGACGACGGCGCTGTCGCTGACCGAAACCGCCAAGGTATTCCATTTCGTGCGCCAGGTGCGGGCGAGCGGCCGCTCGATCCTGTTCATCGGCCACAACATCCATCATGTCTTCGACATCGCCGACCGCTTCGTGGTGCTGGATCGCGGCAGGATCGCACTGACGACCGACCGCAGCGAGGTCAAGTCGGCCGAAGACCTCATCAACTTCATGGAAGAGGTTGCGCATCCCGGCGGATTGGCCGGGCTGCACGATGCCGGCGACGCGGAGCAGAGAGCACGATGAGCAAGACCATGGAGCCCGACCTGCACGAGCCGTCCTCCGGCATTCCCCGTCCCAGTTCTCAGAAGGAATGGAGGCACCCATCCGATCACTGGATGCGCGGCTTCATCCTCGACAACCGTGCCGCGCTCGGCACGCTCGCCGTGTTCATCGTCATGATGACGGTGTTCCTGATCGCCAACCCGACCGTTTTCACCACCTGGTATCTCTACCGTTCGGTGCTGACGACGCTCCCCGTTGCGCTGTTCGTG
>NZ_RZQA01001232.1:0-1335 GCF_004022915.1 Mesorhizobium sp. M7A.F.Ca.US.006.04.2.1 | reverse complement strand
GGAGAGTATTCGCGTGCCCCGATTCCGGTTGACTCGACAGGGCGTGGTTCTCTATCTGACTCGTCGGAACAAAGCAAGAACAATGGCGCTGTTCATTTTGCGATGTTGTCCAGCCTGTCGCCCCAGTCCAGTCGCCGGGCCAACTTGAAGTCGGCGCCGTCGCGCTTGGTGAACAAGCGCTCGGCGGCGGTGCCGTCGTCCTGGCAAAGCTTGAGCAGAACCTTGCCGGAGCCGGATTTCGGTGGCGCAAGAACTCGTGCCTGGTGTGATGTGGGGCCGTCGCGAGAAGCCGCGACGTAGATGAATTTCTCGTCTTCCCACGGCACGTCGGCATCCTTGGCCAGCCGATGCAGGCGCGAGCGGGCGACGCGGCGGGAAAAATGGCACCAGTCGGGCTGGACCAGCGGGCAGGGCGCCTGATGCGCGCAAGGCGCAAGCACATGTGCGCCCGCCTCGATCAGCTGCCGGCGCACGGCAAGGATGCGCTGCCAGCCGGCGGGGGTGCCGGGCTCGACGATCAGGAGCGTGTCGCCAGTGAGTTGCCAGAGCCGGTGGATGAGTTTCGGCTGCGATGCCGGCGCGATTTCATCGAGCACATAAGCGCACGTGACCAGATCGGCCGGCTCGATGTCAGCAAGGTCGATGGTGGCATCACCGGCCAGCCATCTGGTCTGGGCGGCAATAGTGTTGCCGGCAAGCGTCTCGCCGATCTTACGCACGGCGGCACTGGCTTCGAACAACACCGCCTGTTCGAGATCGGGCCACAGATCGGTCGCGGCCCAAAGCACCGTGCCAGGGCCGGCGCCGACATCGAGCAAGGTCCTGGGCTGAAAGGCAGGCTTGGCGTCGCTCAGCGCGTCGAGGCTGGAACGGATCGCGGCATAGGTCGCCGGCAGCCGCGTCGCCAGATAGGCCTTCACCGCCAGATCCTCGGCCATGTGCAGACGGCCGTCGCGCAACTCGGCGCGGTAGCGGTCGGACAGCGTCTTTGCCGCTTGCTTGAGTACCGCCAGCGGAACGTTTTCGAGCAGACGCTCGACACCTTGGCGAAGGGAGGCAGGCAACTCCATCTCAAGCGCCCCGCGGGACGAGAAGGATCACCGAAGCACCGGCAATGCAGAGCGCGGCACCGGCAAGATCCCAGCGGTCGGGGCGAACGCCTTCAACCAGCCACAGCCAGCCAAGCGACGCCACGATGTAGATGCCGCCATAGGCGGCGTAGGCGCGACCGGCCGCTGACGTGTCGACCAGCGCCAGCAGGAAGCCGAACAGGGCAATCGAGGCGAGGCCGGGAAGCAGCCAAAGCGGCGACTTCTCCAGCCGCCACCAGGCCCA
>NZ_RZQA01001231.1:0-1335 GCF_004022915.1 Mesorhizobium sp. M7A.F.Ca.US.006.04.2.1 | reverse complement strand
ATCTCTGTCTCCGCCTGGCACGGCGTCGCCTACACCGAGCTTGCCACCCTTGCCGGCGCCGGCCATGTCGGAACCGCGCTCAGCCTTGCCAACACCTTTGTTTTCGTCGGCTTCTTCCTGGTGCCGGTGGCCATTCCGGGGCTCTTGCACCTCTGGTCCTGGTCCGGCGTCTGGCTGGCGGCCGCCATCTGCGCGCTGATCGCCCGGCCGATCTTCCTGCGTCCGGCCTGAATGGTCGGCCGCAAAATCGCCCGACTTCGCAACCACGACCTCGGGCCGACCGGGAAAACCCGATCGAATCCGTTAACGTCCCATCAAGGTTAATGCATCATTTTGCTCTCCAGTGGGGTCTGTAGCGTTCCTGGAGAGAGTTCCGTGCATCGACGTGTGTTGAAGCGGCTGGTTGCCGCCGCCGGTGAGAGAAAACGTGGCTTTTTGGGTCCGCTCGTCATCGGTTTCGGCATCTGGATCGGCTTTCCGACCGTCGCCGCCTATCAGGACATGACGAGCCTCGTTTCCGGCCTCGAAGCATCGAGCACGCGCTGGAATTCCTATGTCGAGAAATCCGTTGCCGGCTCGACCCATGCGGCTGAGATGCCCTTTGTCGATTCCGATGTCACCGGCTCCATTTCCGGATCGGGCGTCCATCTGGCCGGTGTCGGCAAGGTGTCGTTTCGCGGCAAGGGCGGCAAGGTCAGCGCCACACCCGATGAGGACCGCGTGGTGCGCGCCGAGAAGAAAGGGCGCATCGTCCAGATGTCTCCCGTCGCACCGCCAAAGAACTTCAACGCCGGCTCGATCTTCGAGCGCACGTCCTCCTTGCTGCGACCCAGCATGGACAGCGGCCTGAAAATGGCTTTCGCCAAGCCGCAGATCAAAGGCAAGGAAATCCAGATCGCCGCCGCATTCCATGTGCGCGAGGACAAGAAGCCGGATCCCGGCATGCCGGCCATGCTGGCGGCGCTGGTCAACAACGACCATCCGGATGTGCTGGCCACCGCCTATGCGCAATCCGAGCCGGACTATGCCAAGGCATCGCCCTTCGAGGCCCTGCTTCAGGACGAGCAGCCCAATGAGGGCCGCTTCATTCCGCCGATGGCCAAGGGCGATCATTCGTGGATCCAGAACCCGCTGCCGGCGAGTGTCTTCTCCAAGAAGGAGCAGGCATGCCTTGCCAACGGAATCTATTTCGAGGCGAGGAGCGAATCCGTGCGCGGCCAGGCCGCTGTCGCCCAGGTCATCCTCAACCGCGTCCGCAATCCGACCTATCCGAATTCGATCTGCGGCGTCGTCTACCAGAACGACAGCTGGTTCAACCGTTGCCAGTTCTCCTTC
>NZ_RZQA01001230.1:0-1335 GCF_004022915.1 Mesorhizobium sp. M7A.F.Ca.US.006.04.2.1 | reverse complement strand
GGCCGCTTCCTTCCGCGGTGACGTTTGCGACCATATCCGCGGCAAGATTGCCGCTGGCATAGACATGCGAAGCATTGAAGGGAACGCCGTTGGCGTTTTCAGGCAGTGCGGCCAGGCCGGTCGACAAGATATGGCGGAAGTTCATCCCGTTGAGGACCGAGCCGCCGACCGTGTCCGACGAGATGTCCTCCTGCAGCGAAAGTGGTGCACCCTCAAGATTGAGGGCGACCGCAGTCGCCAGCATTTCGATATGGCCGAGCTCCTCGGTCGCCGTGTTCAACAACAGGTCGCGGTATTTGGCCGGCCCGCGGCATCCCCATGCCTGGAAGAAATACTGCAAGGCCACGCGGATCTCGCCTTCTACTCCGCCGATGGCCTGCTGCAAGGCACGGGCAAAGACTGGATTGGGCGTTTCCACACGAACCGGGTACTGCAATTTCTTGTCGGTGTAATACATGGCTGACTCCTGGTTGGAAGTCAGCCGAACCTCAGCTCTGATGCATTGTTCCGTGCGAGGAACACTTAATTCCGGCAGGCTTTCCGCGGGAATGTCTCGGGCCACGGACGCTTATTCGCAATGCGAGCCGTCCAGTTCGTTGATGCAGTCGGTACGAGTGGCGCCGACCGGATCACGCGACCCTGGAAAGCAGAGCGACGTCACATCTGGCCAAGCCGTAGCGCCACCGATGATCAGTCGTGGCGACCCGGCTCTGATAAAACAGTGAAAGCTGGCTGCCTTCGATCATCACTGTCGAGTGGCCGTTCTCTCCCGGCTGGCCTGGTTCCAGCACCGGGCCGATCGAGACGTAAGGTCCAGCAACGTTATCCGCGATGGCAAAAAACACGCGTTGCCGGTTCCCGCGAAGGCCATTGGGCAGAAAGCAAGTGGCATTGAGAAGCACGCGACCGTCCGGCAATTCGACCAGTTGTGCGCCCTCAATGCCCCATTCATAGTCGGGATCCTCTCTTGTGTTGTGGTGAGGCACATCATTGTGGTCGAGGATCTTGCCGATCCGCTTCCAGGGACCGAACCATGAGTCGGATTGGCTGCGTGCGAGATAGATGTCGGGCTGCGGCACCCTGGTGAATTTTGGCATGGCGGAATAGACGAGGTAGCGCTTGCCGCCAATAAGTGCGGGATGCGGATCGTAAATGCCATCTTCCTCCGTGTCCGGGATCGCGAGGATTGCGGGGCTAAGAACCACCCACTGGAACCCGTCATTGGAAACCGCATGCTCGCAGCGGCCGCCAGACTTCATGAACTCGGTCTGGATGAACATGTGAAAGACGCCGCTTTCGTGGATGACCCCCGGAGCCGCAACACCACTCCCATTG
>NZ_RZQA01000122.1:0-10362 GCF_004022915.1 Mesorhizobium sp. M7A.F.Ca.US.006.04.2.1 | reverse complement strand
ACGGAATAGAACCTGGGTCGGGCCGAGCAGGCCGGGCTTCCACTGCAGGACGGCTTCATTGCCGCCGCGGAAACAATCGGCGAAGGCAAGGCTTTCCGGCCGCGGGCCGACAATTGCCATGTCTCCCGTAAAAACGTTCCACAGTTGCGGCAACTCATCAAGTTTCGTTGCCGCGAGAAAACGGCCTATCCGCGTCATCCGGCTGTCATCGTTCATGGTCAGCGCAAGGCCGAAAGGATCGGCTGTTGTCTTGAATTTGCGGAACTTGTACATGCGAAACGGTTTTGCGCCGGCACCCAGGCGCGTCTGTGCGAAAAGCACGGGCCAACCACCCTCGACAAAGAGTGCGACAGCAATCAGTAGCATCAGCGGAGCGAGTGCCATTCCCGCTGCTGCGGCGAGGATGATATCCATCGCGCGCCTGGCAATTCCGTGGCTGGTGCCAGCTACGGCGGGCCGATGCATCGTCACGTCGAGTGCGTTCATGCCGCGGCTCCCGCGCGCCCGCTGCTTTCAATCGCGGTGGCCAACGCAACAACCACCGACTCGATCGCACTTGCCGTAATTTGCGGATGTAGTGGAATCGTCAACTCCCGCTGCGCGAAATCCTCGGTCTTCGGCAGATGGATTTCAGTGAACATTTGGCGATAGAGCGTCATCTGGTGCACGGGCGTATAGTGGATTGTGGTCTGTATTCCCTTCGTTCGCAGATGGTCGATCACCGTTTGCCGGTCGACGTCATGTGGCAGGAGGACAGGCATGATGTGATAGGCCGAGGTCCGCGGTTTGCAGAACGGAACTGTCACAGCCGAGCAATAGTCTGCGATCAGACGTCGATAGAGGACGACCAATATGCGCCGGATTTCATTCCATTCCTGCAGGTTCTGAAGCTGGACCAAGCCAATAGCGGCGCGCAATTCATCCATGCGATAATTGAAACCGAGCATCGTCACATCGTATTGCGGCGTGCGGCTGTTCAGCCGCTGATGTGTGCCGCTGGTCATCCCATGTCCGCGAGCCTGGCGGATCGCTTCACGGAGCTGTGCATCCCGGGCGATTACGGCCCCACCTTCCGCGGTGGTCATGTTCTTGTTGCCGTAGAAGCTAAAGGCCGCGGCCGCACCGTAAGTCCCCACCTCCTTAAGGCCGGGAGCATGCGCGGCATCCTCGACGATATGCAGTCCTCGCACACGGGCAAATCTCTGCCATTCTTCCCGGTCGGCGAGGTAGCCGGCAAAGTGGACGAGAATGACGGCCTTGGTGCGTCCGGTGCACTTGGCTTCCGCGTCGCTTAGGGACATCAGTGGCACTTCGGCCGACTCTATGTCGACGAATACCGGTGTTGCTCCTACGTAGAGCACTGCATTCGCGGTCGCCACGAAGGTCAGCGAGGGAACCAGAACTTCGTCTCCGGGACCGATCCCAAGTGCATGGAGAATGAGATGCAGGGCGGCGGTGCAAGAGCTGACGGCAACGCAATCGACCGCATCATGCACGGCCGCGAAGGCCTCTTCAAAGGCTCGTACCTGGTCCCCCATCGTCAGCCACCCACTGTCGACAACTTTGGCCAAGGCCGCCTTTTCCGGAAAGCCAAGAATAGGAGCGCTGACCAAGAGCATTACGACCTCCTCATGTTGGCGTGGTCGAGCGTTCAGCCCTCAAGCGGCCGCTGCCGAGACCTCGATCGATGCGGACTGCTCTTCCCAGGCAATGGTTTGTGCGTTTTGAAAATCTTCAACGCGTCCGATATCCAGCCAAAGCCCGTCATGTTTGTAGACGTGCACATTCGTGCCGTTTTGCATCATCTGCAGCATGAGATCGTCGAATCCGAAGGCGATGCCGTCAGGTATAAAACGAAAAACGTCTGGATTCATGCAATATATTCCCATGCTTACCAGATGGGATAGCGTCGGTTTTTCACGAAATACTTGAACGGTATTGTCGACCTCGTCGATGACGCCGAAGTCCATCTTGATGACGCGGGATGCGGTGGCTATGGTGACTGGATCCGTGTGTGTGCGGTGTGATGCCACAAACCGGCTGAGACTGAGATCGGTAAGTACGTCCCCATTGAGAACAATGAACGGCTCGTCCAGTTCCTCCCTGATCAGGGAGAGTGGGCCAATGGTGCCGAGAGGTTCCAGTTCCTGGGTGTAGCGTATCCTTAGATTCCACTGGGATCCGTCCCCGCATACGGTGCGGATCAAGTGCCCCAGATAGCCGGTCGTGACGTAGACTTCCTGAATGCCGTTCCGCCGCAGCCACTTCAAAAGCAATTCAAGAACCGGTCGAGCACCGATCGGCATGAGAGGCTTGGGCAATATGGATGTGAAAGGCCGAAGGCGTGTTCCCATTCCACCGCACTGAATGACCGCTTTCATCTCGTCCTCCTATTGATACGACTGTCGCGGTGTGATGGGTCCAACCCACCCGGCCGGAAGGCACGCCAGTGTTGGTTTTGCCTCTCCGGAGTGCAGCGATGGTAAGTGGCGCTTGAGAAGGCGTCGTCGTGCATTTGAATGGCACTTTCCCGGCCTTTTGATTCAATATTCCAGTTGGCAGCGCATGGGCGCGGCAGGGCGATCAGAGCTGGGAACTGTTCACATGTCCGGCGCCGGCAACGACCTTCTCGGAAGGGCATCGCTACCGTTCGTACGAAAAAAACACTTCAACATCTGGCCCTGAAATGTGTGCGATTGTAAGCTATATTAGAAGGTTGAAATGTGCCGATGGGCGGCGGCGAGCGTCGACATACGGGGGATCAGCGGGCGGCTGATCTGTGTTGGGTCACCGCACAGTCCATCCAAAGGGAGGTTTCGGCAGCTAGGGACACATGCGGGCTGCCAAAAGGTGGGTGGTTCATGTATCGTATTATCATCGCCGATGATCACGGCTTGTATCGTCGTGGGCTGCGACTGGCTTTGATGGCCGGCATTCCAGACTTGGAAATATTCGAAGCGGCGTGTTTTGATACCGTCATAAGCCTGCTTGAAGATCAGGCGCCTGTTGATCTCGCCATCATCGACCTGAACATGCCGGGACTGTCCGGTCAGGACGACCTTCGCGACGTCTTACCGGCTCATCCCGACACACGGTTTGCAATTGTCTCAGGGACCGATTCACGCGCCGAGATTCTAACTGCCCTCTCGATTGGACTTCATGGCTATATCGTAAAGTCCCAAACGGACGAGGAGGTGGTCCTGGCGGTGAACGAAATCCTGGCTGGCCGCATTTACGTTCCGGCACTTCTTTCACAAAGGTCCAAGGAGTCGGTGCGCCTTCCATCCGAGGCTCCCACGCAAATGCCCCACAGGACCATCAGCGTCAACAATCTGGGCAGGCTTACGTCCAGACAGAAGGAAGTCCTCAGGTTGATGGCTGAAGGTTACTCGAACAAAGAGATTGCCCGCTCTCTTGAAATTGCAGAAGCGACGACGAAGATTCATGCGGCTGCCGTCCTGCGCGAACTTGGGGCACGAAACCGGACGGAAGCCGCGGTTTTGCTGAAGACATGGGCCGCCAGGGACATCAACTAGCGCCGATTGCTTTTGGCGGCAGCCGGACCGAATATTTCAGTCCGTGATCCAGCATCTCAAGCTTGGAAGAGTGGCCCACGATAGGCTCACCGCCGGCTCCGATAATCAACGACCCAAAACCACGCCGAGCCGAGGTGGAGACCCGGCGCTCTCCCGATTCCGACCATTCAAACACTATGTCGGCGCCGGGCTCCTGGGCCACGAATTGCCACACGACCTTGATCCGTCCTGCCGGAGTGCCGAGAGCCCCATGCTTCACGGAATTGGTCGTAAGCTCGTGAACGATCATTGCGAAGCTCTCAGCCGAACCCTCAGCCATTTTTATTTCGGGTCCACTGATCGAAATGTCATGCGTCCCCATATAGGGCTGCAATTCCTGAACGATGAGGTCACGCAGGGAAGCCGACAGGCTGCCATCGCGTGAAAGAAGCAGATGCGTCGCCTGGAGTGCGCCGATCTTTTCGATCAGTGTCTGCTTATAGCTGGCGATATCATTGTCGGGGGCACCAACCATATTCACAAGCGCCGTGATCACCGGAAACAGATTGTTGAGCCTATGGCGCTGTTCAAGCATGGCCCGCTCTCGCTTCTTCGCCGCAGCCCGCAGCAGAATGGTTATGCGCCGATCGGTGAGATCCGCGGCGACTCCTATTCGCTGTGCACGACCGTCGCGCAATTCGTCCCGTCCCCGAAGAGCAATCCAGCGGATATGTCCGCCAGTTCGCCTGATGCGGATCTCAGCGTCATAGTCGGCGCCTGATGCAAGCTCTCCCGGGGCCATCAGATTAGGCAAGTCGGCCGGGTGAACGACCGCAGTCAATTCCTGCAATGGACGGCTCGGCGCGGGTGCCAGCCCCATCATTTCCCAGAACGCGGCTGAGCCCTTCACGGACCCGCTCTCGAAATCTATGCGCCATGTTCCCAACCGGCTTGACGATAGCGCCAGGTCCAACCATTCCTTCTGAGCCCGGAGTGCCTCGCGGGCGGTTCGCTCTCCCGATATGTCGTCCACCACTACAAAAATGCTTTGAGGGAGAGCATCGGCTGGCACGGCCAAAGACAGGGCCAATCTTGTCCACAAAATCGTGCCGTCTCTTCTCAGGAGACGGATCTCCGAGCCGAACGAAGTCGTGTCTTTCAGGCGAGTCAACGCTTCCGCCAAGGTGTGGTTGTCGTCGGGGTGGACGAGTGCGCTGAGCGGCAGACTTGAAAGCTCCTCCTCGACATACCCTGTCATCTCACAAAGACGCTTGTTGGACCGTTGCAACTCTCCGTTCTCATTCATGTTGGCAAAGCCAATGGCGGCACGTTCGAATGCCCAGCGATACCTGTTTTCGGTTGCTTCCAAGGCCGCGAGTCTAGCCTCCGCAACCTGCAAAAGGGTGCGGTAGTCCTGCCTCTGCCGGTGGAAAGTCAGGGCGATCATCCCCCCTGCAACCAGCAGCAGAATGGCTTGAACCCAAAGGCCGACATCGATTGGATGGTGCAGGACATCCCGCGTCAACAAGCCGACGGCAACCATCACAAATGTTGCCGCAAGAGCGATCATGCGATCTTCGAGATATGAGATGGCAATAATGGCGGGAACAAACTCAAAAAAGCCGATGTCGTATGCCACAGAGGTCGGCAGCGCTGTCTCGACTGCAAGTGTCGCTATCAGGAGCGACATCGAGGCAAGGCGGGTCAGCAACTTGCCTGAGCTGTTCGGATGCAAACTGAGCGAATGCAAACGCATGTGCCAGACTATAACCTTCTGACTAGTCCGTCGAGATTAGACCGAAAAGCGTACAGACTAGTCCGACCGCAGGATTGTTCCCCGGGATTGTAGCGCGCATTTTGTCCGATGTCGGGGGCGGATCGGACCGCTACTCTCCAAGCGACCTGACTGACATGTTTAAGGCACCTCCTTTTGACTGGGAGGCGTTGCCGTTTTGCGGGAGGTAAGAAAATGGCACTGGTTGGTAGGCAAGATGATGGAATTCTTGGTCGCCAATATGGAAGTTTCGGGGGAAAGCCTGTCTCCGCCTTGAGAACGCAAGGTGAGCATGCTTCCGCTTGGCATCAAGCACCGCAACGGTTCGACAGCGTTGCTGTCGAGCCACGGCAGAGCAGCCTTGCATCTGTGGTGAGAATGCTTGATCGCATCGGTTGTGGCTACCTGATCCTGAACAGCGACAGGAAGGTCATGGAGTGGAATTCAGCCGCTCAAAACACCTTGGAGCGCGAAGGCGAGGCAGCCGATACGGCCAGCAAGGTATTTGCTGCGCTGAGACGGCTGATCGCAAACGTGCCGGGCAATTTTTCTCCTGGCACGCTTTCATGGGTGGTGATCCGAGGTATGGGCGACAGGCCCCTGATATTGAACGAGAAGGGCATAGCAACGCCTGACGCGACAAGCATCGTGGCGCTGCTGGATCGTGAAAACAGGTCCGGGCCAAATCCCCAGACGCTGCAAAGAATGTTTGGTCTGACGAGTGCCGAAACGCAGCTCGCACTGCGCTTGGCGCAGGGCGATGCCCCTTTGGAAATAGCCCGCAAGCGGCGCTTGAGCCGGACCACGATAAGGTCGCAGCTGGCGTCGCTGTTCGCCAAGACCGAAACACGGCGACAGGCGGAACTGGTAGCTCTTCTTGGGCGCATATGCGTTTTGCCGTGAGGCAAACGCCTTTACCATGCGCGCGCACAACAGGCTTGTGCGCGCAATCTGTCGCTGATGTGCTTGTCGGCCAGCCTCACCTTACCGCCGTCGCGTGCGCACCCGGCCCAATCTTGGGCGGATTGCAAACACGTGATTAAGCACGTGCCAGCCCGCCACCTTCATGACGGAAGGCCGGAAGATCTGAATCCCATCCAGGAACGTAGTCAACCAGGACTGCTGGTGGAACCGCATGGGAATACGAGCAACCCGCAGCGCCCGCAGCAATGTCTCGGGAGGCGGGAGATGGTTGCGGTCTTTGATGAGATTCCAGTTAAGCTGCTTGACGGCGAGAGTCACTTCGTCGACCTCGCGGAAACTCTTTGACGTGGTAATGCTTGGATGGCTCGTTGCATCATAAAAGGTAAGCGGATCGCTTATCGCCACCATGTCCCCATGGCTGGCTAGATCGACGAAGAACAGTTGATCCACTCCGGCCGGAATCTCTTTGTGCGTGCGCATCAAGCAGCCGGCACGAATGACGTCGCTGTTGATCAGCAATGTGGATGGAATGATCCCCAGGCAGCGTGTCGCGCGCACCAGATAGAGGTCCATCAGGCACTGCTGGCTGGAATAAAGGGAGATCGCTTCCTGCTCCTTGGGGACTTGGCGAAAT
The DNA here is from genome assembly GCF_004022915.1 of Mesorhizobium sp. M7A.F.Ca.US.006.04.2.1. Classification (NCBI taxonomy): domain Bacteria; kingdom Pseudomonadati; phylum Pseudomonadota; class Alphaproteobacteria; order Hyphomicrobiales; family Phyllobacteriaceae; genus Mesorhizobium; species Mesorhizobium sp. M7A.F.Ca.US.006.04.2.1. The sequence continues at coordinate 3,515 of NZ_RZQA01000122.1, read as the reverse complement.
CTCACTCGCTTGTCCTCGATTATGTTTGCGGCAGACGTCATGAAGGCGACCGACGGGTGCTGTTTGGCAACTTCGGCGAATGTCCTGAGTGCACCTGGCGCAAGCCAGTCATCGTCGTGCAGCAACTTGATCCACCGTCCAGAGCAAGCCAGCATAGCGTTGTTGGTGTTCTCCACCTGACCGCGACCTCGGCTGTTCTCGATGATGCGGATGCGAGGTTCGCTTCGTGCATAGTCGGTCACGATAGCCCAGGTCTCGCCCTCCGGTCCCTCGTCGTCGCTCACGACCAACTCCCAATCGGAGTAATCCTGACCCAGGACGCTGTCGATCGCCCTGCGGATCGTATCGGGCCGGCGAAAGGTTGGTATCCCGACAGAGATAAAAGGGCGTGACCATGAGACATTGGCACGGTCATGCTGGGTGACCGCAACTGCCGCTTGAAGATTGTCAACCGACGACGAATTCATGGTGTTTTTTCCTCGAGACATTCATGTTGGATGCACGTTGCAGCGCCTGCTGGTTGAGGGTCGTGGGTCAACAAATACAGCGATGCTGCCATTTTCAGAGCGAAACCCGACGCGCCGCCGGCGGCCATGAAATAGATGACGGTGACTGGCTGCCAGCCCGCCTGGGCGCCGGCGAGCAACGGGCCAAACACGAGAACTGCTCGTGCGAGGTCGATGACCAGTCTTGTTCCTTGCCGACGTAGCAGAGCGGGAACGTCGCTAAGCGGAGTCGACAACGCTTGTGCCGCGCCCATCAGCGCCAGTGCGGTCATGATTTCCGCGGTGGGCATCCAAGGCTCGCCCAGGAGCGGAACGACCACATAGGGCGCGGCGAGTCCAAGCAGCAATATCGGCACCGCGGTAAAGCCGGCAGCCAGCAGGAGAAGCCCGCGTGCCACGCCAAGCAGGTGTCCACGATTGTTGTTCTGGTTTGCTTCGGCGACAAAAACATTGCTGAGCGGTGAAGCGATCAGCGTCACTGGACCGGTAACCAGGCGCGTTGCCACGCCCAAATATCCGGCAAATGCGGTGCCGAACAGCCCACCGACAAGAACTGCCGGAAGATTGTTGATCGCTATGCTCGCGAGTGTTGCGGGGATATCGAACAGAGGAAATTTGTATTCCCGCCGGGCCTTTTCGAACACCGCACGCCAGGGTGCCCGGGCGATGCCGCGCAAATCCTCCCAGCTCGTCACCCGATAACCGATATACCCGATAAAGACGAACTGGCTCAAAATATGGGCATGGATCATCGCTTCGCCGCCAAGGTTGGCAATGCCGAAAACCAATTGCAGTGCAGCCATGCTCGCCGGCAGGATCAGCCGCCCAAGGGCAAAGTCGCGCAAAAGCCCAGCACGCAGGCTCCAGCAGTTCATGGCTTCGACCAGACCTGCGCCTCCCATTCCGATCGGAATGAGCCAGGCAAGCGAGCCGAGGCGGTTGGGAGCAAGGTTCGACAGCATCTGTCCGGCCGAAAAGGCCAGGACGGTGGTCACGAACACAGCCAAAAGGATAAGCTTGACCGTCACATAGGCCTGGGCGCTCCCCTTAACCCCATAGAGTGACGCCTCGAAGCGCAATGCTGCGACCCCGGCGAGTATGTTCACAATCGACAGATAAATCGTAAAGATGCCGAAATCCGCAGGCGAATAGAGCCGCGCCAAGACCGGAATCGCAGCAAGAAGGGTGAGTTGGCCGACAATTGCCATCGCCGACACTTCACCAGCTGCACGAATGATCGAACCGATCGTGCTCGGCCGAACAGCGATGATGGCTGTGTCGGCCGCGGGAACCATCTTGGGTCTCAGAAGGTCGCTCAGTGCCATCGGTTCGCGCTTCCGAGGGAGGCAAATATCGGGGATTGCCGCAGCCTACGATGCACACCGAACCTTGCCATCATTCACCTGAATGACGCGCTCTGCGGACAGGCTGCACCCTGAATCGTCCGGGCCGCTCCCTGGATGAACCGCCCCCGGATCGTCCGCGGCCCAAGGACGAGCCTGTGCTTGGTCATGCTATCTGCTCGCGCAAGAGGTCGGCGCTATCCTCGAGCCGATATCCAGCATGTTTTTTCAAGTTCACTTGCGTGAGGACGCTGCCGACGGGTACCGCAAGAGAACCGTTGCCCTGAAGGAGTTCCAGCACCCCGCGAGCGAGGGTACGTGGCGTTTTCCTCCATCGGACGGCAAAAAGCACCGCATCAGCCCATCCAGCCAGAAATTTGGCTTCCGGCCGCCCGAGCGCCGACGGCAGGTTTATGATGACGATGCGATAGGTCAAGTGCAGATCCGCCATCACTTTGCCCCCATCCTCGCAGGACAACACCGCCAGCAGATCGTCCGACGGAGCAGCGGTCATCACGTCGATGCCGATTTCATGCAGACTGGCCACGGCGTTTTCCAGGTTGCTGCGATTGCAGACATAGTCAGCGAAGGAATGGCGGCTCTTGCGCTCGCTGAACTGATGCAGGAACTCGAGCGTGAGTTGAACGCCCTTGCGTTCAAGATCGATCAAGAGAACACGGCCGCCCATCCGCGTGCCGGCCAGCGCCAGACTCCATGCGAGCTCGGTCCCCCCATCCTCCGGGACGCTGGAGGTGACAAGCGCCGTGTACGACGAACGAGCCCTCAGCGCATTGGGCGCCGCAGCAATCAGCAACGACGTCACGGCGCGGCTATAGGCGGAGCTGCGCTCGCCCAGGACAAGGGTTCGCAGTCGTTTGGCATGCACCCTGCCTGCTTCGGGAATCTGCCCCATACATGGAACCTTGAGCACCGCTTCCGCCTCGGTCTCACCGCGAAAAGTCCGATCGAAGTGATTGCGCATCGTGACGAAAATCGCGCCCAGTATAGCGAACACAATCATCCCGGGCGGAACAAGGAAGATGGCGGGCAAGGTCTGCGGGATGGTCGGCGGCCATGCCGCCGATAGGATGGAAATTCCAGCCGAGGGAACTCCGATACGCCGCGTCAAATCCTGTTGCCGGCCAAGAAGTTCGTTGTATCGCTGGGTCAGCAAACTGACCTGCGGCTCGAGAACCCGCAACCCGGAAAGCCGGCTGGCGGTGTCGGCCATGACCGCATCCAAAATGGCCTTCCGGCTCTCAAGAGTGGCGATCTGGGCACGGAAAATGTTTGCGTCCGCAGCAATCTTGTCGATGCCTTGTTCGACCTTGCTTTCGGTCAGGTTTCTGAGTTCTTGGTCCGCAGGCGCGCGAGCCTGTCGAGCCGCGAGATCGGCAAGTTCAGGCCCGCCAATGGCTTCGGCCACGGAGACGAAAGAAGCCCCCTGCGCTCGAAGCTCCTGAACATGTCGCAGCCGAGTTTCCACAGCGGCGAGATCTGCGTTTGACATCGACAATTGCTGGCTGAGGTCGGCCCGTTCCCTGGCTGCATTGTCCGCCGAGCCTTGGTCGATGGCTCCGTGGCTCAACCGATATTTCTCAAGGCGGTCGGCCGCTGCCTGCAGATCGTTTTGCAGCCTGGGCAGGCTGGTGGTGATCGCATCGAG
>NZ_RZQA01001229.1:0-1343 GCF_004022915.1 Mesorhizobium sp. M7A.F.Ca.US.006.04.2.1 | reverse complement strand
ATGGCGCGCTGGACGCCACTTTCGTCAAGCCGAACGCGCATGACTGGGACATTGCAGCGGCCGACCTCATCCTGCGCGAGGCCGGCGGCCAGCTGCTCGACCAGCATGGCCGCGCTCCACTTTATGCCGGCGAGGTGACTCGTCACGGCGCCCTTGCTGCCGGCAGCGGTGAATTGCTGGCCGTGCTCGCCGGCGTCATCGCCGGTCTGGACACGTGAAAGCGTTTTCCCCGGCGAGATGAATTCATCTCGCCCTAAAGGTTCCAAAGTCGGCGGCTTTGGTCTAGACCTGTGACAAACTCACGATATGTGAAGGACCGACATGGCCGCGGAAGACGGAAAGAAACAGCTTTTGCATCTGGTGTTCGGTGGCGAACTGAAGAAGCTTGGCGGCACCGAATTCCGCGATCTCGACGGGCTCGACATCGTCGGCATCTATCCCGACTATCAATCCGCGCACACGGCGTGGAAAGCCAAGGCGCAAGCCAGCGTGGACAACGCTCACATGCGTTACTTCGTCGTTCATCTGCACCGGCTGCTGGACCCCGACAACAAGGCTGCCGGTTGACTTCGATGGAGCATGACCTGGCGAAAGGGCCAGCAAGCGATGCCGCGCCCACGGGCAGGGGACGCAGCCGCACGACCAAGGCCTTCTGGCGCAAGATTCGCCAACCGCTTGCGCAGTCGCGATTCGTCAAGAACGCCATCGCCAGCCTGTTCGCCCAGTTCGTCCGCTTCGTGCGCCTCACCAATCGCGTCGTCGAGGGATCGGCACGGTTTTCGGGCGGTGCCTATACCGAGTTCGAGCCTGGCATCATCGCCTTGTGGCACGGCCAGCATCTGCTGACGCCTGCCTATTATCCCAAGCGCAAGCCGCTGGTCGCCATGGTTTCGCGCAGCGCCGATGCCGAGCTCAACGCCTTGATGCTGGAAAAATTCGGCATTGAGGCGGTGCGCGGCTCGGGCGGGCGGGAAAATGCCAGGCACCTCGACAAGGGTGGGGCAAAAGCGCTTATCGCCCTGAAAAAGTCGCTCGCCGTCGGCAAGAACGTCGCCATGATCGCAGATATTCCGCACGGCACGCCGCGAGACGCAGGACTTGGCATCGTTCTCCTGGCTCGCCTCTCGGGCCGGCCGCTTGTGCCCGTCGCCATCACCACCAGCCGCCGCAAGGTGCTGGAGAAGAGCTGGGACAAGACCACCATCAACCTGCCGTTCGGCCGTTCGTCGATCGTCATCGGCCAGCCGATCTTCGTGGCGGCCGGCGCCGATGACGCCGAAATGGAGCGCAAGCGCCAGGAAGTGACGACAGCGCCCAATGCCGCGACCGCCGAGGCCTACCGT
>NZ_RZQA01001228.1:0-1310 GCF_004022915.1 Mesorhizobium sp. M7A.F.Ca.US.006.04.2.1 | reverse complement strand
ACCGCCGGCATCGCGAAGACGACGACGAAGGAAGTGACCAGCATCGCCCAGACATAGAGCGGGATCTTGTCCAGCGACATGCCGGGGGCTCGCTGCTTGAAGACCGTGACGATGGTCGCCACCGCGACGGCCAGTGACGACACTTCGGTATAGGTGATCATCTGCGCCCAGACGTCAGCCCGCTTGCCCGGTGCGAATTCGGGGCCGGACAGCGGTACGTAGGCGAACCAGCCCACATCAGGGGCCATGTTGAGGGCGAAGGACACCCAGGCGAAAACGCCGCCCGAGACGTAGACCCAGTAGCTGAACGCGTTCAGGCGCGGAAACGCGATGTTGCGGGTGCCGACCATCAGCGGCACCAGGTAGATCCCGGTCGCCTGCACGATGGGCACGGCGAACAGAAACATCATCGTAACGCCATGCATGGTGAACAGCTGATTGTAGAGGTCGGGCCCGATCAGCCCGCGTTGCGGTCCAGAAAGCTGGATGCGCATGACGACAGCGTTGAGGCCGCCAAGACCAAGGAACACGAAAGCGGTGATCAAATAGCGTCGTGCGATCACCTTGTGATCGACGCTCGACAAGGCTCCGACGATGCCGGATGGCGTCCGCCAGGTGCGCTCGAGCCAGCGATGCAGGCCGGCATCATCCATGCCGGTGTCGCGCGGTCCGTCATGCTCGGGCGCGATGTCGCCTTTTGCAGATACCTTGCGCTCCGGCGGCAGGTCGCGTTGGCTTGTGAGATCCGCGCTGCTCATTTCAGACCCTCGAGATAGGCGACCACGGCATTGAGCTCATCGCCGCTGAGCTCCACCACCGGCATGTGGGAGCCGGGCTTGATGCCTTGCGGGTCGGCTATCCAGGCGGCGAGATTGCCGCGGCTCATCGTCAAGGTCCCGGCAGCGAGCGTCTGCCGGCTGGCTATGTGGGTGAGATCGGGAGCCACCGTTCCGCCGGCCGGCGTCCCCCCGATCCTGTGACACATCACGCAGGGGCGTTTGAGGAACAGGTCCGCACCGACCTTGGCTTCGCCGCTCGCCGGCGCGCCGGCCGGCTGCAACTGGTCGTTCAGCCAGGCATCGAATTTCGGGCGCGGCTCGGCGATGATGAAGGTGCCCATGTTGGCGTGCTGCGCACCGCAGAATTCAGCGCATTGACCACGGTAGACGCCTGGCTTGTCCGCCTTGAGATCCAGGACGTTCATGTGGCCCGGGATAAGGTCGAGCTTGCCGGCCAAGCTTGGGATCCAGAAGGAATGGATCACATCGGTCGAGGTCAAAAGCAGCCGCACCGGCTCGCCGGCAGGGATA
>NZ_RZQA01001227.1:0-1348 GCF_004022915.1 Mesorhizobium sp. M7A.F.Ca.US.006.04.2.1 | reverse complement strand
GTCGTAGAAGGGGGCGTGCAGCGTGAGCCGGTGCGCGAAGGTTTGTGCGTCGATGATCTCGTCGACATCGGGAATGCGCTGGTTCTCGGTTACCGGTACCGGATTGATCGCATGGCCGGAGGGCCATCGCCCGACAGCCAGTATGTCGGCCAGGAGATAACTCGCCAGGGTTGCGTAATTGCCTGCCGGGGTCGACTGGTAGGAAACGGTGTTGCCGAAGATCATGGTGCCCGGCGTATCGCTGACCCGCACCAGCGCGGCATGGAAGGCAGCGCGCGACAGTGGATCGCTGAAGTGGTGGCCGTAGCAATGGCCGAGCCGCGCGCCGATCAGATCCTCGACGATGTGCTTTTCGACGAGCACCATGCCGAGCGCGCAGGCCATGTCGATGAACAGTCCGGCGAAGCCGTCGTCGAGATTGGAATGGACAAGGATTTCGGCATCCTGGGCCGCGATCAGGCCGAGGGCGGTGACGGTCGCTTCGGTGGTCGCCACATCATCGTCCCAGTAGGGCAGCCGGAAGGTGAAATACTGCCCCAGATTGCCGATGGCCGTTGCACCGGCGGCGATGGCGGCGCGGGTGTTTTCCACAGCACCCGGCAGGCCGAGCATGAAGTCGCCGAAATGCGCGGCAGCGGGCGCGGCGTTGGTGATGCGGGCGAAATCCTCTGGGCCGGTGAGCACGATGCCGGTACCGCGCGCAGCCTTTGCACGCATGGCTTGGGGATATCCCATCGACCAGTCGAGTGTGATGCCGAAACGGTCGACCGTTACCCCTGCCTTGCGGCATTGCTCATGCACCTCGCCGATCGCGGCCACGGTGCGGTCGACGCTTCTGAAGCCGATATGGGCGTGCTGCATGACTCGCTTTTCGGCCGCTGCCTTGCGCTTCCATGCGGCTTCGGACGACATCCCAGTCTCGGTAAGGAAGCGGCAGCCGCCGAGGCGCCACTCGCGCGCCATGGCGCGCCCTTCGGCGAGGAGATCGACGCCAGGCTTGAGGCGCAGGTCGAGGAGGGCGGGAGCGATTTCAGCGGTCATGATACTAGCTGTCGGCCTTGGCAATGAAATGGCGAATGATGGCGGCAAAACCTTGGGGGTCGGCGAGGGGATGAAAATGCGCACCAGGAACTAAAACAAACCGGGCATCCGGTATCGAAGCGGCGATCGCCTCTGAAAGGGCTGATGGCGTCAGGATATCGCCGGTGGCCGCAATCACTTGAACCGGGGCGTCGATGCGCGGCAGATCGGCGAGGCGATCATGGTCGAGCAACATGCGAACGCGCGCAGCACTGACTGTCAGCGGCGCCAGGGTGCCAGGGGCGGCGGCGACGGCTGCGTCGAGTTC
>NZ_RZQA01001226.1:0-1350 GCF_004022915.1 Mesorhizobium sp. M7A.F.Ca.US.006.04.2.1 | reverse complement strand
TCCGTTGGCTGCGCCGACCGGCGCGTCATCTTTGCTGGCCATAAGCCTTGTCCTCTTGCCTGGGCAGCGTCGCTGACCGAATTGAAATCGGGCGTTCGCTACCATGGCGGGGATGACAAGACAAGGTTTGCCGCCTTGCTTCCCGGCTGCGGCATGGAGATGGGACGGCGCGTTAATCGTCCTTCAGGCGGCGCCACGGCGAGTTGTGATCCGGGCCGCGCTTCAGATCGTCCTCGCGCGAATAGTCGCCGTCTTCGAGGTCGATGACCCTGTCGCGCTGGCGGCCACGAAAACCGCCGGTCGAGAAATCGGTAGCGACGACAATGCGGCCCTTGAACCGGCTCCAGGCAAAGTCGCGCAACGGCGGCAGAAACAGCAGCAGGCCGATGATGTCGGTGATGAAGCCGGGGATGATCAGGAGGATCGCCGCAACCACGATCATGGCGCCGTGCGCAAGGTGGCGGCTGGGGTTCTGGCCGGCCGCCATCTCGGTGCGGATGCGGGCCATGACACCAAAACCCTGGTATCGGAGCAAAAGCACGCCGGCGATGCTCGAGGCCAGCACGAGGCCTACCGTCGCCAGCGCGCCGACCTCGCGGCCGACGATGACGAAACCGGCAATTTCCAGCAGCGGCAGTGCAAAGAGAAAGAAGGGAAGCAACGAAATGCGCAAGTCTTGCCAACCTTTTTCGATCGTTATGACCGTTTTGATTGTTTTGGCCGCCAACTGGCAATCGCCGCTGGCACCGAGGCTGTTAGATAGGTATGCCTGCCTTTGATTTGAATGATTGCGCCTTGCGTTCTATATGCTTTGAATGTTGAACGCTATGCGACCGCGGCCATTGGGCCTGACGGTCCGGCCACAGGGCAGGGATTGATTGGCGGAAGATATGGGATTCTTCGACTTCGGCACGATTTTCTTCCTGATTGCGGCGGTGGTCATCTTTTTCCAGCTGCGCAATGTGCTGGGCCGCCGCACCGGCAGCGAACGGCCGCCCTTCGATCCGTATTCGGCGGCTCGCACCGGCGACAAGGATGCCGCCCAGAAATCCGAAAACGTCGTCTCGCTGCCGCGCAAGCGTCCGCCAGGCGAGCCGGCTCCCGACGCCTATGCCGCGATCGACGCTTTCGCCAAGCCCGATACCGACCTCAACAAGGGCCTGCGCACGATCAAGGACAATGATCCGTCCTTCGAGCCGAAGGGTTTCGTCGACGGCGCCAAGATGGCTTACGAGATGATCGTCATGGCCTATGCCGACGGCGATCGCAAAACGCTGAAGAACCTGTTGTCGCGCGAGGTCTATGACGGTTTTGTCGCCGCTATCGGCGAGCGCGAGGCCAAGGCGGAAA
>NZ_RZQA01001225.1:0-1354 GCF_004022915.1 Mesorhizobium sp. M7A.F.Ca.US.006.04.2.1 | reverse complement strand
CGCGATGCGCTGCAGCTCGTAGCCGACGCCGATGACCAGTGGCTTGAACGGCATCGCTGCCAGCGTACGGTCGAAGAAACCGCCGCCATAACCCAGGCGGTAGTTCAGGGGATCGATGCCGACGATCGGCGAGATGACGATGTCCGGCAGCACCGGATCGCCCTCGGCCGGGATTGGGATGTTCCAGACACCTTTCTCCAGCCGGTCGCCTGCTTTGTAGGCGCGGAAGATCAGCGGCTGCCCCTTCTCGATGACGATGGGCAGGGCGGTGCGGCCGCCGCGTTCGTTTATGGACGCCATCCAAGGCCGCAAATCCGGCTCGCCGCGAAACGGCCAGTAGAGACTGACCATGCGGCCGGCGATCTCGCCGATTACCGCGTCGAGGCCATCGGCGATGCCTTGCGACATTACCGTTCGCGCGTCGGCCGAAACAGCAAGACGCGCGGCGATCAGGCGTTCGCGCTCAGCCTTGCGCCAGCGTCTCACATCGGTCCAGTCGCTCGAAGGCGCACGGAATTCCGGATCGAGTTCGTGCATGAAACAGGGCGGCGAAGAATACTGCGCCGGAGCATCGTCGTCACGATCGTTGGCCATGCCTCACCTCATCGCGTGTTCGATGACGCTATACCTCGCGATACGATACAACATGTGCATTCACGACATGCAACGACGAGTCTCGGGCACTGGCCATCTGTTGTTGCATTGCACAAAAATACCTACATGCAGGACAGGCAATCTTGCTATCAAGGTGAACGAAATGAACGAAGCCAGGCATCATGTCGTCGTTGTCGGCGCGGGTTTCGGCGGGCTCGAGTTCACCCGTGCGCTTGCCGGCGCTCCCGTGCGCATCACCATGATCGACAAGCGCAACCATCACCTCTTCCAGCCGCTGCTCTACCAGGTGGCGACGACGGCGCTGGCCACCTCCGAGGTTGCCTGGCCGATCCGCCACCTCCTGCGCAAGCGCAAGGATGTGACGACGCTGCTCGCCAATGTCACCGGTGTCGACCGCGCCGGCAAGCGCGTGCTGCTCGATGACGGCAGCGCGGTCGCCTACGACACGCTGCTGCTCGCCACCGGTGCCCGCCACGCCTATTTCGGCCATGACGAATGGGAGCCGTTCGCGCCTGGCCTGAAGACGCTGGAGGACGCCACCACCATTCGGCGGCGAATTCTCCTGGCCTTCGAACAGGCCGAGCGGGAGGCTGATCCCGCTAAGCGCCAGGCGCTGCTGACAATTGCGATCGTCGGCGGCGGGCCGCCCGGCGTCGAGCTTGCCGGCACCATCGTCGAGCTGGCGCATGCCACGCTGCGCGGCGAGTTCCGCCACATCGCCACGCGGCCGACCACCGTG
>NZ_RZQA01001224.1:0-1356 GCF_004022915.1 Mesorhizobium sp. M7A.F.Ca.US.006.04.2.1 | reverse complement strand
GGCAGCACGAAGGCCAGCATGGCGCGGGTCAGGCGGTCGAGCAGTGGCCGCTTGTAGGTCTCCTGGATATGGGCGCGGGCATGGTCGACCAGATGCATGTAGTTGACGCCCGACGGGCAGGTGGTCATGCAGGCAAGGCACGACAGGCAGCGATCGATATGGGTGACGATCTGCTTGTCGGCCGGACGGCCGTTTTCCAGCATGTCCTTGATCAGATAGATGCGCCCGCGCGGTGAATCGAGCTCGTTGCCGAGTGTCACATAGGTCGGGCACGTCGCGGTGCAGAAGCCGCAATGCACGCATTTGCGCAGGATCTTTTCCGATTCCGCGACATGCGGATCGGCAAGCTGGGCAAGCGAAAAATTGGTCTGCATCGCTGATGTCCTAGGCCATGCGGCCGGGATTGAAGATATTCTTGGGGTCAAATTCCTGTTTCAGGCGGACCGATAGTGCAGCAAGAGCGGGCGGCTGCGGCTCGAACACCGGTAGAGCGGCGCGATGCGAGGGTGCGGCGCGCACCAGCGTCGCATGGCCGCCGCCATGTTTCCTCAACAGCCCGCGCAGCAGAGCGGCTTCCGGATCGCCCTGTTCCATGCGCAGCCAAACCAGTCCGCCCTGCCAGTCATAAAAGGCGCTGACGGCGGCCTGCATGCGCAGCGTCAGGACCATCTGGTGGCTTTGAGAAGGCGTCATCGAGATGCGCCAGACCGGCTTCTCGCTGCCGTCGGCGAAAGGCCTGCAATCGCGAACGTCGCGCCAGATCAGCCGTGAAACCTCGCCGCCAATCTCCTCCAGCGGGCCGGCATTGCCGAGCAGCGTTTTCAGCGCGGCGATGCGGTAGGCGACCGACGGGCCGAAACCCTCGACGCGCAGCAGCGTGGCGGCCTCGCTGCCGAGACTGCCGCTGGCGACGCGCGCGGCGATCCGCTCCGGCAGGTGGGCGGCACTCGACACTTCAGCACTCGAGCCAAGCGCCAGGGCCATGGCGGCGGCCGCGGCATCGTCGAGCAGGCTACGGATGGCGAGCGTGACTTCGGTCTCGGCTGCCGGCAGCACCTTGAAGGTGACGTCGGTGAAGACGGCCAGCGTGCCCCAGCTGTTGGCCATCAGCTTCGACATGTCATAGCCGGTGACGTTCTTGACCACGCGACCGCCCGACTTGAAGGCCTCGCCACGACCGGACACCACATTGATGCCCAGGACATGGTCGCGCGCGGCCCCCGCCTTGAGCCGGCGCGGACCGGAGAGGTTAGCGCCGAGCACACCGCCGATCGTGCCTTTGCCCGGTTCGCCACCAAGCAGCGGGCCGTAATCCATCGGCTCGAAAGCGAGCTGCTGGCCGTTTTCCGCCAGCAG
>NZ_RZQA01001223.1:0-1363 GCF_004022915.1 Mesorhizobium sp. M7A.F.Ca.US.006.04.2.1 | reverse complement strand
TCACGGCGCTGGATGCGAGCGTCGATCTGGCCGACACCGGCGCGGCCGCTGCCGGCAAGTTGGGACCCGTCGCGTTGAAGCTGACGGGATCGGAAGGGTTCGGCGTGAACGCATCGCGGCTGACGGCCGCTTTGTCATCGACGGGCTCTGTCCTCGATCTCGGCACGCGAGGATTGCTGGCGGCGGACGTCGATATCAATGCGACGCTGGTTGCTGGCAGCAACAAGGTCCAGGTCGACAGATTGCTGCTGAAGACCGGCCGCTCGACATTCGATTTCGCCGGTTCGATCGGGCCGAAGCCGGCAAGCGGAGCGGTGGGTGAAGAGCCCTCCTATCGCTACGACCTGACCAGCGACGGATCGTCGCTTGCGCCTTCGGAGTCGCCCGAGCCGGCGCTCACCTTCCTCGCCCGGATCGCCGGTGTCTACAACACGGTGAGCCACAAACTGGTCGCAGAGCAGATCGCGCTTCGGTCCGCCGGCTCCGGCGAGGTGCTTGGCACCGCCGCCGTGGCGTTCGTCGACGGCAAAGTGCCGGGGATCAATCTGGCGTTCAACATCCACGACATGCAGGTCTCTCACGTCAAGCAGCTATGGCCGTGGTTTTCGGCGCGCAATGCCCGGCTCTGGGTGCTGGCCAATCTGTTCGGCGGCCGTGTCGTCGACGCCAACCTTCAGTTCCAGGTGGTGCCGGGCCGGCTCGGCAACGGCGTGCCGCTTTCGGCCGATGAGGTGTTCGGCCGCTTCCAGATCGAGGGATCGCGATTCGACACCGCCGGCCGCATCCCGCCGATACGCGACGCGGTCGGCGTCGTCGGTTTCCACGGCAACGATGTCGATATCTCGCTCTCCTCGGGCACCGTCTACATGCCCAGCGGCCGCACCGTGGCGGCCAGCAACGGCACGCTGACGGTCAAGGCGGCGAACCGCCCGCCGGTCGTCGGCGCGCTCGACATCGATGTCGACGGCGACGCATCCGCCGTTGCCGAACTCGCATCCTACGAGCCGATCAACGCCATGCGCCATGTCGGCATTCTGCCGGAGGACCTGTCGGGCAGCGTCACCGGTCACGTCAAGGCGGATATTCCGCTGCAGTCCGGCGTCGACTCCTCGAAGCTCGATTGGCTGGTGTCGCTCGACTACACCGGCATGTCCCTGGCCAAGCCCTTCGAAGGACAGGTCGTGACGGATGCCGACGGTTCGATCACGGTCGACCCCGAGAAGGCGGTGATCTCCGCCAAGGCGTTGCTGAACGGCATTCCGGCCGAACTCGATCTGATCGAGCCGCTCAGGGATGAGGGGCCGGCGCGCAGCCGCAAGGTGGCCCTGGTGCTCGACGACAAGATCCGCGCCGCCGCCATGCC
>NZ_RZQA01001222.1:0-1366 GCF_004022915.1 Mesorhizobium sp. M7A.F.Ca.US.006.04.2.1 | reverse complement strand
CTTCCACTCATGCAGCACGGTTCCCGCGCATGGCATTGCGGAGCTCGCGCAGCCCGAACCCGGTTTCACCATCGTCGGCTCGAAATCCTACGGCCGTGCCCCGACCTTCCTGATGGCGACCGGCTACGAGCAGGTCCGCTCGGTGGTGGCCGATATTGCCGGAGACCATGCCGCGGCCCGCGAGGTGCGGCTGGTGCTGCCGGAGACCGGCGTGTGCAGTGCCGTCGGTGTCGCGACGGTATCGGAAAGCGCCGGCTGCTGTGGCGGGCCTGCTCCCGCCGCTGTCGATGCCTGCTGCGTCAGGGATGCGGACGCCAAGGCAACGGGCGCGTCGGGTTGCGGCTGCGCAACCGCGCCGGCCACCGAGACGCGAGAGAATATGGCGGCCGGCGTCGATGCCTGAACGATCCGTCCTGCGCAAGGCGATCTGGGCGCTTGGGCTGACCCAGATCATCGGCTACGGCACGCTCTATTACAGCTTCTCGATCCTGGCGCCGGCAATGGCACGCGAGTTCGGGCTCACGGAAGGCTGGGTATTCGCAGCCCTGTCGGCCTCGCTGTTTGCCGGCAGCCTGTTCGCGCCGACTGCCGGGCGGTGGGCCGACCGCTTCGGCGCCGGCCGCATCATGACCGTCGGCTCGGTCGCGGCGGCTGTGGCGCTGGCGCTGTGCGCCGTCGCACCCGGCCGCGTGAGCTTCGTTCTGGGATTGCTGGCGATGGAACTGGCCTCCAGCTTCGTCCTCTACAGCGCTGCCTTCGTGGCGATCGTGCAGGTCGGGGTTCCCCGGCCGCAACGCAGCATCACCCATCTGACGCTGATCGCCGGGTTTGCCTCTACCCTGTTCTGGCCGCTGACCTCGGCGCTGCATGCGCATCTCACATGGCGCGAGGTCTACCTTTTGTTCGCCGCTCTCAATCTCGGCCTATGCCTGCCGATCCACGCCTGGCTGATGCGCCTGTCGCGTCGCCACGCAACGGTCACGCCGCATGAGCGCGGTTCCGCCCCCCATGAAGCGGGAATGCCGCTCGATGCGCGGCGCGGCCGGGCCGCATTCCTGCTGATGCTGGCGGGGTTCGCCACCGAAGGCTTCGTGCTGTCGGCGATCCTCATCCACATGGTGCCGCTGACGGCGGCCCTTGGGCTCGGCACCGCAGGCCTCTTCGTCTCGACCCTGTTCGGGCCGGCGCAGGTCGCTAGCCGGTTGATCAACATGCTGTTTGGCGGGCGGCTGCAGCAGACGCACCTTGCCGTCATTGCCGCGTCACTGCTCACGGCCGGGCTGTGTGCGCTGTTGCTGACCACGCCATGGCTGCCCGGCGCCTTCGTGTTCGTATTCCTGTTCGGCCTCGGCTCCGGCCTCACCAG
>NZ_RZQA01001221.1:0-1368 GCF_004022915.1 Mesorhizobium sp. M7A.F.Ca.US.006.04.2.1 | reverse complement strand
TGCCCGCCATCGGCGGCCCGATGATCACCGCCGGTGGCGTCGCCTTCCTGGGGGCCGCAGTCGACGACTACCTGCGCGCCTACGACCTGACATCGGGCAAGCAGCTGTGGCAGGCGCGGCTGCCGGCCGGCGGGCAATCGACGCCGATGACCTATACGGTCGCCGACGGCCGCCAGTTCGTGGTCATCGTCGCCGGCGGCCACGGTTCGGTCGGCACCAAGCCTGGTGACTATGTGATGGCCTACGCGCTGCCGAAGTAGGGGCGACAGGGTAACGCGATCTTTCAGAGGTCGCGCCGCCCCTCATCTGTGCCGGTATCTTTTCCCCGCATAGTGACGGGGAAAAGTGCCCGACTGGGCGATGAGGGGCGGGAAATCTTCCGATCGGCCCGTTGTCGATCAGCCAATCCCCAAATGACCCTTCAGGCTGGGCACCGAGCCGAGCACCTTGTTGGTCAGGTCGGGGCCGGCGGCGGCTTCGGCCTGCTGGATCAGCGTCGCGCCGGCCTTCTGGATCTGCGCCATGTCGAGCCCGGATGCCTTGAGCGCGGCGATGCCGTTGATCAGCGCGCCGGCCTTCTCGCCGAGAACGCCGCCAAGCGCGCCCTGCAACGACGACAGAAAACCGCCACCGCCGGCCGGAGCGGCGGCCATGACGTCATATTGATGGGCGAGGTCGTCGGCGCCGGGGATCCTGGCGAAGAACGCCGAGGCGCTGGTGCCTTCCGCCTCGTGTTCGAGCACCGAGAAAATGGTGCCGACGACTTTCTCCGTCGTCGCCTGGTCGAGGCCCGCCTTCTGCGAAACGGTGTTGACGATGTCCTGGACGTTCATGGCGTCACCTCAACCCTGGGTTTTCGTGTTGCGGTTCCGCTCAGTGCGGACCCTGATCAACGATAGTCTGCCTGCATTCACAACTATCGAGCGTAGGGCCAAAGCGGCGGCCCCCGCAAGGACGACCGCGCTGGCGAGGATCGGGGAAGGCATGGTCATGGTCTCGCTTCCTTCTGGGTCTGAGGCACGCGGTCAAGATACCGTCGATAGCCACCTTCCTTCACGATTGTGGCAGCGCCAGCAGGATTTATCGCCAATGACTAAAAAGTGATGACACGGCCGCGCATGGGCACCGGCTTTGCTGCCCGGACGTGGCCGGCGGCATACGCCTGAGGCGATCGACGGCAGCGATGAGTGCTCGACTGGATCATGCCGGCTTGGTCCCTATGTAGCTGGGAATTGAAGCCCGAAGCAGAGGAGCCCATCCATGACGAGACCCGACGCCAAGCCCACCATCACCCAGGCGATGATCGACGCCTATGACGAGTACACGCATCTGACGCTCGATCGCCGCCGGTTCATGGAGCAGTTGACC
>NZ_RZQA01001220.1:0-1312 GCF_004022915.1 Mesorhizobium sp. M7A.F.Ca.US.006.04.2.1 | reverse complement strand
GGCCGATCGTCATCAGCGTTCCCGACATCACCAACACCGAGGCGGTGGTGACCACGGTGATGAACATGCGCAAGGCGCGCGACTATGCCTCGCCGGAGGGCCAGGTTCACGTCTTCGAAATGGGCGAGGGCGGGCCGGCGGCGGAGCTGCATGTCCTGGTGCAGCCGGGACTGGCGCCGGCACGGCAAGGTGCCGGTGCGGTTCACCATGTTGCCTTCAGGGCGCCGGACCAGGAAACGCTGCATCAATGGACGGCGCGGCTGGCCGAGTTCCGGCTGCCGTCGAGCGGCGAGGTCGAGCGCTATTATTTCCGTTCGCTCTACTTCCGCGAGCCGAACGGCATCCTGTTCGAGATCGCAACCGACGGTCCGGGGTTCACCGCCGACGAGCCGCTGGAAACGCTGGGGGAAAGCCTCGCCCTGCCGCCATTCCTCGAACCGAAGCGCGCTTCGATCGAGGCTGGCCTCAAGCCGCTGAAGTAGATCGTTTGCCGGTCAAAGGGCGCCGCGTTCCGGTTCGGGATCTCGGCGTCCGTTCTTTCTCAGGCAATGAACGACGTGCTTTGACAGCCGGGCGCGTTGCTGGTCAAAGGCGGCATGACGAAATTCCTCGCCCTTGTCATCGTCGGTTTCATGGTCATTCAACTGATCAAGCCGCTTGGCTGGCCAGGCCTCAAGCGACGCGGTGATTTCTGGAAGCTGGCACTGCTCGCCATGGCCGCGATTTCACTGGCGGCCGTGCTCGGGCATTTGACGTAGGACGGCACTTGTCGTCGCTGCTCAATTGCCAAGCACCGGGCCGACCAGATGCTCGGCCCAGGCCCGGTAGCCTGCTTCCGAGGCGTGAAAGCCGTCCGAGGCAAAGCCGGCTTCCGGATTGGTGATTGGCAGGCGCGACGCCGGCACCGCGCCGCGCTCCAGGCAAAGGCGTTCGCCCATCCGGTTCATGTCGGTGGCGCGGATCTCAAGGATCTTTCCGAGCAGCGGCGGCATGGCTGGCGCCCGCGTGAACTCCAGCACCGGCGACCACACCACGCGCGCTTCCGGCCATTTGGCGCGCAGGCCGTAGAGCAGGCCACCGAACTCCTTCTTGAAGCGCGGCACGGAGTGAAAATTCTTGGTGTCGTTGGTGCCGATGGCCAGCACGATATGCGTCCACGGATCGGCCGACAGATTGGGCAGCACATGGTCGCGGATCTGGCCGGACGTTGCCGAATTGAAGCCGGCCGCCCGCCAGCGCACGGCGCGGCCGGTGCTTTGTGAAATCAGTACGGCGAGTTGCGCGGCAAGTCCGTCTTCCGAATTGTCGATGC
>NZ_RZQA01000121.1:0-10368 GCF_004022915.1 Mesorhizobium sp. M7A.F.Ca.US.006.04.2.1 | reverse complement strand
GCGCAAAGCGCTGCGCCGCACAGAAGCGTTTTCATTGTTGCTGTCTCCCTGCCTGATCACGATCTAGCAGGGCGCCGTTGAAAAACGGCCAAGAGACACGGTAAGCAAAGCGCCAAACGGCAGCGTAAACAACGCGTTAAGAACGTTGGCCGGCAAACTGATTCAAGTCACTGAGACTTTGATTCAGGCGCGCTGGGCGCGAACCGTATGCCCGAGCGCGACGAACACGGTGCGCACGATGCCGGCAGCATCGAGCCCGGCATCGGCATACATCTTTTCCGGCTTGGCGTGGTCGGTAAACACGTCGGGCAGCACCAGCGGGCGCACCTTCAGGCCGCTTTCCAGCAGGCCTTCATGGGCGAGGAACTGCAGCACATGGCTGGCGAAGCCGCCGACGGCGCCCTCCTCCACCGTCACCAGAACCTCATGCGAGCGGGCCAGCCGCCGGATCAGATCCTCGTCGAGCGGCTTGGCGAAACGGGCGTCGGCGACCGTGGTGGAAAGCCCGGCAGCCCCTAGCTCCTCGGCGGCGATCAGGCAATCCTGCAGCCGTGTGCCGAAGGACAGCAATGCTACCTTGGTGCCCTCCCTGACGATGCGGCCCTTGCCGATTTCGAGCACGGAGCCACGCTCCGGCATGTCGACGCCAACGCCATTGCCGCGCGGATAGCGAAAGGCGATCGGGCCGTCATCATAGCTTGCCGCGGTGCGTACCATGTGGCGCAGCTCCGCCTCGTCGGCCGCCGCCATCACCACGAAGCCCGGCAGTGTCGCCAGGAAGGTGGTGTCGAAGGCGCCGCAATGGGTGGCGCCATCGGCGCCGACGAAGCCGGCGCGGTCGATGGGAAAGCGCACCGGTAATTTCTGGATGGCGACGTCGTGGACGACCTGGTCGTAGGCGCGCTGCAGGAAGGTGGAATAGATGGCCGCGAACGGCTTGTAGCCTTCGGTGGCGAGGCCGGCGGCGAAGGTCACCGCGTGCTGTTCGGCGATGCCGACATCGAAGGTCCTCGACGGGAACGCTTCGCCGAACAGGTCGAGGCCGGTACCGCTCGGCATGGCTGCGGTGACGGCGACGATGCGGTCGTCCTCGCGGCCCTCCTGGACCAGGCTTTCGGCGAACACCTTGGTGTAGGCCGGTGCGTTGGCCGGCGCCTTGGCCTGCGCGCCGGTGATGACGTCGAACTTGTTGACGCCGTGATATTTGTCGGCGGCGGCTTCCGCCGGCGCATAGCCCTTGCCCTTCTGGGTGACGACATGGATGAGCACCGGGCCTTCGCCATTGTCTCGGACATTTTTCAGGACCGGGATCAGATGTTCCAGATTGTGGCCGTCGATCGGGCCGATGTGATAGAAGCCGAGTTCCTCGAACAGCGTGCCGCCGGTGACGTAGCCACGTGCATGCTCGACCGCCCTTGTGATCGCACGATCCGCGCGCTTGCCGAGATAAGACGTCAGTTTTTTGCCGAAATCGCGCAGGCCGATATAGGCCTTGCCGGAGGCCAGCCGCGCCAGATAGGCGCTCATGGCGCCGGTTGGCGGCGCGATCGACATGTCGTTGTCGTTGAGAATGACGATCAGCCGTGCATCGAGTGCGCCGGCATTGTTCATCGCCTCGTAGGCCATGCCGGCAGACATGGCGCCGTCGCCGATGACGGCGATGACATTGTTGCGGCCGCCGGAGAGATCGCGGGCCGCGGCCATGCCGAGGCCGGCCGATATCGATGTCGAGGAGTGGGCAGCGCCGAAGGGATCGTACTCGCTCTCGGCGCGGCGGGTGAAGCCGGACAGGCCGCCTTCCTGGCGCAGCGTGCGGATACGGTCGCGGCGGCCGGTCAGGATCTTGTGCGGATAGGCCTGGTGGCCGACATCCCAGATCAGCCGATCATCGGGGGTGTTGAAGACATAGTGCAGCGCCACTGTCAGCTCGACCACGCCAAGGCCGGCGCCCAGATGACCACCCGTGCGGGATACCGCGTCGACCAGCTCGGCGCGAAGCTCGGACGCCAGTTGCGGCAGCTCACTCTCGGCAAGCGTGCGCAGGTCGGCCGGGATGCGGGTCTTGTCGAGAAGCGGCGTATGCGGCGTTGCGTTCACGGTGCTCAGGCTTTCGGTTGATGGGCGAAATAGGCCGCCGGCCGGCGAAAGTAAATGCGTGTCAGTGACGCGGATCAGACTGTGGTCTTTTGCTTCTATGCAGGTCGTTTCCCCAAAACCGGGCCACTTTGGGCGACAGGCATCAGCTTTCCGGCAGCGGAATGAACTCTTCCTCGTCTCCTGGAACGATGTCGAAGCGGCCTGTCTTCCATTCCTCTTTCGCCTGTTCGATACGCTCTTTCGACGACGAGACGAAATTCCACCAGATGTAACGCTTCGAACCAAGAGAGGCGCCGCCGAACAGCATGAAATGCGCCCCGGTCTGCGACGACACGACGATCTCGTCACCGGGACGGAAGACCAGCAGCCGTTCGGCTGGGAACACATCGCCCGAAATCGAGACCTCGCCTTCCAGCGTGTAAATGGCGCGCTCTTCCGCATCGGCAGGGATTTTCACGCTGGCGCCGGGCGCCAGGCGCAGGTCGGCGTAGAGCGTCTCCGAATCGGCCCTGACCGGGGACCGTAATCCTTGGAAATCGCCGATGATGAGGCGCCCGTTGACGCCTTCGGCATCAATCTCGGGAAGCCTGAGCGCTCCTGTGTTCTCGAACACAGGAGCCACCTCTTCCTTGTCGTCCGGCAGCGCCAGCCATGTCTGCAGGCCGGATATCGACATCGGCGCGCCACGCAGTTCCTCCGGCGTACGCTCCGAATGGACGATGCCGCGGCCGGCGGTCATCAAATTCACGTCGCCGGGCTGAATGACCATTTCGGTGCCGAGGGAGTCGCGGTGCCGGATCTTGCCGTCGAACAGATAGGTGACCGTCGACAGTCCGATATGCGGATGCGGACGGACGTCCAGCGCCTGGCCGGCCCGCAGGATCGCGGGACCCATGCGGTCGAAGAAGATGAACGGACCGACCAACCGCCTTTTTGCCGTTGGCAGGGCACGGCGCACCTGAAAACCACCGATGTCCTTGGCGTTCGGAACGACCATCAATTCGATCTGATCGCTGGCGAACGCATCGCCCACCTCAGGGTCTTTCCCGGGGAAGAAGCTCATGGACTCTCCTTGTCGGTGGTCGAAGGCCGCCTGGCCGCATCAGGCAAAGCGGATGGCCGCCTTTGCCCGCAGCTTGGCCGCCACCTCTTCGCGATTGCGCGGATGCTGATGGGTTTCCAGGGAATCGAGCAGTTCGCGCGCCGAGGCCGCGATGGCGTCGACGGCATGATCGAAGGCGTGCTGGTTCTGCTTCGAGGGTCGCGTCGTTCCGCTCAGCTTGCGGACGAACTGAAGGGCCGCGTCGCGCACCTCGTCATTGGTTGCCGGCGGATCAAAATTGAACAGGGTCTTGATGTTTCTGCACATCGCTTCCGTATCTCCTCTTGTCCTTGAGCTGTTTCAATCGGAACGAGTTATAGCCTCGATCATGATCATGTCCAAAAACCGGTGAGGCGAGGCCATCGTTCGGACCGGCCTCAATCCGCGTCGAGCGGCTCCGTTCCAACCGGCTTGCCGTCGCGCGACAGCCTGATCTTCTCGACCTTGTCCTCGGCGGCCTTCAGCAGCCGGTCGCAATGCGCCTTCAGCGCCTCGCCACGTTCATAGATCCTGATCGACTGGTCGAGCGGCACGTCGCCACGCTCCAGATCATCGACGATCTTCTCCAGCGCATCGAGTGCCTGCTCGAAGCTCATCGCCTTGACGTCTTCGTTGGTCTCACCAGCCATCATTCATCCTTTCATCAGTCGCCCGACATGGGCGGCGACCGAAAATGCCAATCCCTGCAGATCGTAGCCGCCCTCGAGCAGGCTTACGAGCCGGTTGCCGCTGTGGCGTGCCGCGCGCTGCATCAACTGGCCGGTCGCCCAGTCGAAATCATCCTCGGTCAGATTGATCTCGGCCAGCGGATCGCGGTGGTGCGCGTCGAACCCGGCCGAAATGATGATCAGGTCGGGCGCGAAATTGTCGAGCGCGGGCAGGACGCGCGACAGGAAGGCATCGCGAAACACTTCGCTGCCGGTCTGCGGCGCCAGCGGTGCGTTGACGATATTGCCGGCGCCCGTTTCGGTCTTCGCTCCGGTGCCGGGATAAAGCGGCATCTGGTGTGTCGAGCAATAGAGCACCGAGGGATCGTCCCAGAAAATATCCTGCGTGCCATTGCCGTGATGCACGTCCCAGTCGACGATGGCAACGCGCTCGACACCGTGTTTCTTCTGCGCATAACGCGCCGCGATCGCCGCCGTGTTGAACAGGCAGAAGCCCATGGCCGTGGTCTTTTCGGCATGATGGCCGGGCGGCCGGGCGGCGACGAAGACGTTGTCGGCGCGGCCCGAAAAGACATCATCGACGGCGGCGTTGGCGGCGCCGATCGCGGTGATCGCCGCTTGCCAGCTCTTCGGACTGGCAGTGGTGTCGGCATCGATGCGGGCAATCCCCTCGTCGGGGATGGCGGCGCGCACGCGGGCGACGAAATCGGCGGGATGCGCGTAGAGGATGGTGGCCTCGTCGCCTTCCGGCGCCTGGATACGATCGAGCGCGGCAAAGGCTTCCTCATCGAGCACGCGCTCGATGGCGCGCAGGCGGTCGGGCCGCTCGGGATGTCCGGGCGGCGTGAGATGCTCGAGGAAGATCGGATGCGTGTAGAGACGGGTGGTCATCGTCCTAATCTAGTGACCCCGATCGACAAAGGCCATGCACGGGCGGCCGATGACTGGGGAAAATCGCGCCTGCGTCCATTCGTGTCGCCGCAGGCATTGGCCCCGCCGGCGCTTCGGCGTAAAGTCCTTGGTACTGCCTGGTGCCCGCCGCAAGCGGGAGAATCGGGAACACGGTTGAATTCCGTGGCGTGCCCAACGCTGTGAGGGGGACCGCGCCGGTAAATGCCACTGTCGATGACGGGAAGGCACCGGACGCGGGTTGATCCCAAGCCAGAAGACCGGCCTGGCAGGCATCGTCATCCGCATGGTCGGGCGGGTGGCATCAGAGCGACGTGCGTCCATTTGGACGCACAGCGTACGCTCTGACCGTTTTGAATCTGCAATCGCAAGGGGACAAGCGATGCCGGAACATATGACCGCTGCCATTGACGATGGATTCGACCAGAATGCGCGCGATGCGGTCTATCGCGCCATGTTCACGCGGCGCGACGTGCGCAGCCATTTCCTGCCCAACGCGATCGATGACGACGTGCTGGCGCGGCTGCTGCTTGCCGCCCATCACGCGCCATCGGTCGGCTTCATGCAGCCATGGAATTTCATTGTCATTCGCGATGCCGGACGACGAGCGGAGGTGCGCGACCTGTTCCTGGCCGCGCGCGAGCAGGAACTGCCGGCGATCGAGGCGGAAAAACAGGCGCTGTACCGCAAGCTCAAGCTGGAAGGCATCTGCGAAAGCGCGCTCAACATCTGCATCACTTGCGACCGGCAGCGCTCGAAGGGTTCGCCGCTGGGACGCTGGCACAATCCGGAGATGGATCTCTACAGCACCGTCTGCGCGGTGCAGAATTTCTGGCTGGCCGCGCGTGCCGAGGGCGTTGGCGTCGGCTGGGTGAGCATCATCGAGGCTGAGGCGCTGAAGCGGCTGTTGGCCATTCCGGATCACGTAACGCCAATCGCCTATCTCTGCGTCGGCCGTGTTTCCGAGTTCGCTTCCAAACCGGACCTTGAAACGCATGGTTGGGGACGGCGGCTGCCGCTGCCGGAACTGATCATGAGCGAGACGTTTTCCGGGCAAGGCGAGGCACAGCTCAAGTCCACCGTGGCGCGCCTCAACACCGTTTCTGCCTCACCAGACACCACCTGCCCGGCCGATCAGGGTGTGGCGCCGGCCGTACCCCAGCGCGAACCGCCGAAGGAGGCGAGCGCCTTGTCCTTGAGCTCCCTGAACTTCGACGACGCCTCGGCCAACCGGGCGTCCCAGGCCGGATCCGGCACCTGGCCCGCGATGGTCTTGAAATAGACCTGCATCAGGCAAGCGATGGCGAAAGGCTCGATGAAGGCCGCCTTGAACGCCCAGGCGAAGACGATGGCGAGCACGAAGGCCCAGCCGGCGAGCTGGCCGGGCATCAGGAACAGAATGGCGCCGGCAGGCGCCAGCATCATCAGAAAGATGACGAACGACACGCCCCACATGATGACCGCCAGCCAGACGGCGTTCTTGACCATGACCTTGCCGTTCTGGGCATAGAGCACGACGCCTTGGCGCGCCGTCTCGAAGGGTGAGGCTGAATTGATGCGGATGTTGTAGCCGAGGATGATCTCGTCGACATAGGTCAGCGACAGGCGGATCACCGTGTTGATGAAGGAGACCAGGCCGCTCAGGCCCGGTATCGGCAGGAAGGCGGCGATACCGCCGAGCAGGCCGGTGATGGCGCGGATGGCACCCTTGACGAGTTGGTCGACGACGAAAAGGATATTGGCCTCGGCAAAACGCTGGGTGACGACATCCCTGGCGTAGGCGATCTGGTCCTGACCGCCGGGAATGTCGCGGCCGTCGATCAGATGAACCATGACGGCGATGTGGCCGGCCTTGACGATATAGAGGATGTATTCACGGATCCAGTAGACCGCGATCGAGACGATGCCAAACCCGACCACGCCGCCCCACAGGGCAAAGGACATGGGCCCGTCGGGATCGGTGGAGATATGGCCGACACCATAGCCGACCGAGGCACCGGTGCCGGTCGCCATGATGTAGGCCAGCGTGATGCCGAAATAGACGATCATACGAAAGACGATGAACGGCCAGGTCCGCATCATGATGGACACCGACCGGCCGATCTCGAAATCCCACATGTGCCCCGAATCTCCGCCTCAGAGATGGTGGAAGAGGATGAACTCAACCCGACGATTGTCAATTGCCGGCCCTGGCACCACAGGGCGACGAATTCTGGGCAACGGTTTTCTTTCGCAGCCTTTCGCCGGCGCATTGTCTGACGGAGCATCAAACGAAAAACCCGCCTGTGCGGCGGGTCACCGGCGCAAATCAGCACCATGGACGAATATGTACCTTAGCTGAGGGCAGGTGTCGAGAAAAAATTCCTATCGGGAACAGCTGCCGGCACGAAAAGCTCCGGTGGGAACTTCAATTCGACTGCGGATCCGGCTTCTTGAGCAGGCCTTCGAGCAGTTGCTTGAACGCCGTCACCACCTTCTTGGACGTCGCTTCGGGGTCGTCCGAATTGGCGATCCGTTGCGCTGCCTGGCTGCTCGCTCCGTTGATCAGTCGCGAGGCCGTCTCGGGGTCGAGGCTCGAGACAACGACCCCCTCCTCCTGCAGCGCGGTCAGATGGTCGGTCATTGACACGATGCACGCACTGGCATTCGGCCATTGCGCTGGATCCCCCAGCACGGCCGGGCCATCCCGGAACATGATGCGCTGGATTTCCGGCTCCAGCGCCATCTCGATATAGGTCGAGCACTCGTCGACGAAATGCTGCCAGCGGGTCGGCGCTCTCGACGCGACCTCATTGATGCGCGCCGCCATCTCGCCGTCGATCTGGGCTATGACCGCCTGCAGCAGCCCCTTCTTGTCGCCGAAATGATGATAGAGCGCGCCGCGCGTCAGCCCGGCCGAAGCGGTGAAATCATCCATCGAGGCTTCCGCATAGCCTGTTGTGCCGAAGGCATGGCGGGCCGCCGCGATCAGCTTTGCGCGCGTCTCGGCGATCATCTCCTTGCGGGGTCTGTGCATGGCTTCTGGCCCTATTCACATACGTAACGTATGCCAATTGACATACGCGGCGTATGCTCTATTTAACAAGCATACGCTTCGTATGTAATTGCCGAATCGTCCTTTGTCGAGGAACCACCCATGCAAAATCCCTATTCGGAAATCTTTCGTGCCCCCGGAGCCAAGGGCTTTGCGGCCGCCGGATTCATGGCGCGCCTGCCGATCGCCATGGCGCCCATCGGCATCGTGGCGATGCTGTCGCAGACGCGTGGCGAATACTGGCTGGCCGGAGCCGTCTCGGCAACATACGCGCTGGCCAACGCTTTCGTTGCGCCGCAGATATCCAGACTGGTGGACCGCCTGGGCCAGACACGGATCGTCGTGCCCACCACCATCATCGCGGTGCTGGCTTTCGCCGTCCTGATAGCGGCGGCCAACCAGGACTGGCCGGTGTGGACGCTGTTCGTGTCGGCCCTACTGGCCGCGGCCATGCCAAGCATGCCGGCGATGGTGCGGGCGCGCTGGACAGAGATTTTCCGCGGACGGCCGCAGATGAACACCGCATTCGCCTTCGAGTCCGCGGCCGATGAACTGGTCTATATCGCCGGGGCATCGCTATCGGTCGGTCTCAGTGCTGCCCTGTTCCCGGAAGCCGGCGTTCTGGTGAGCACATTATTTCTCGCATTCGGATCAGCGGCCTTCATCCTGCAACGCTCGACGGAGCCGCAAGTGCGGCCGGTGGACCATGGCTCAAGCGGCTCGGCGATCCGCCTGCGGCCGGTTCAGATCATCACCTTCGCCCTGATCTTCATCGGCGCGACCTTCGCGACGACGGAAGTCAGCACCGTGGCGATCACCAAGGAGCTTGGCCAGCCCGGCGCCGCCAGCCTTGTCATCGGCGTTTATGCGCTGGGATCGTTCGTGCTCGGTATCATCGTCGGCGCGCTCAGCCTGAAGGCGCCGCTGCAACGCCAGCTCGCCATCGCAGTCGCCCTCGTCGCGCTCGGCACGCTGTTGCCGCTCACCGCCGACACCGTGCCACTGCTGGCGCTGACTGTGTTCATCAGCGGCGTGGCGATTTCGCCGACCTTCATCACCGCCTTCGGCCTGATCGAGCGGCATGTGCCGGAGGCGATGCTGACCGAAGGCATTACCTGGGTCATGACCGGCATCGGCATCGGCATGGCGCTCGGCTCGTTCGCGGCCGGCGCGGTGGTCGATGCGTTCGGTGCCCAGAACGGGTTCTGGGTCTCTGTGGCTTCAGGCACGATCGCGCTGGCCACGGTGCTGCTTGGCCAGCGCAGCCTTGCCACGGCTGAGTGCGAGATGGACGGATGCGAAGCAGCCGCGATTGCTGCGGAATAGTTCCGGCGCGCCCGGGCCTTAGGCCGGGCGCGCCGCTCTAGGCGGCCGGGCCTGAAATATTGACTCTTCTTGGGTGCGCCAATGCCAAAACTATCGTTGGCGCCCCGTGCAGCATCACCTCTTTTTCGAAGACGAAGCCACATTTCTCCAGCACCCGTCGCGAAGCCGGATTGGCGGGGCGGACGATGCCGACAACCCGATCGGCACGCAAGGGGCCGAACGCGGTGCGCAGTGCTTCCATCACCGATTCCGTGGCATAGCCATGTCCCCAGCTCGCCGGATGAAGATGATAGGACAGGTTCAGACCGTCGAAATCCGCCGATACCGTGACGCCGCCGAAGCCGACCAGCTTTTCATCCGCCTCGACCGCCCAGCGGCCAAAGCCGTGCTTGTCCCAATGACCGATGTCGCGCGTCAGCCGCGCGGCGCTCTGCTGGGCTGTATCCGGGACAGGGTCCGGACGATGAGCAACAAGCTCCCGGCGCGAAAAGAGGTCGATCAGGAAATCCAGATCAGCCTCTCTTCTGGGCGGCGCAGCAAAAGCCGTTCGCTGCGCTGGCTGGTAGGCAGAGACGCATTCATCCGTCTTCTCCGGCAACCGGATCGACGGGAGGCTCAGAGGATCTCGGTCTTGGCGATGTGGATGCCAAAACCTTCGAGGCCGACATAGTGGCGTTCGCGCGAGGCGATCAGGTTGATCGAGGAGATGCCGAGATCCTTGAGTATCTGGGCGCCTAGCCCGATCTCGCGCCACTCGTTTTCACGGCGGCGCGCCTCTTCGTGATCCTCGCGGTCGCCGCTTGCCGGCCGCTTGCGCTCCTGATGCGCAACGCCGACGGAGCCTTCTCTGAGATAGACGATGACACCGCGCCTGCGCTCGCCCATTGTCTTAATGATGGCGTCGAGCCGGTGGCTGGTGCCGAAGACATCGGTCACCACATCCTCGGAATGCAGACGCACCGGCACGTCCTCGCCGTCACGAATGTCGCCGAAGACGATGGCGACGTGATGCATGGAGTCCCACGGCAGCGTGTAGGTGAAGACCTGTGCCTTGCCGCCGAGCGTGTCGATTTCCGAGCAGGCGACGCGTTCGACCAGCGTTTCCTTGCGCTGCCGGTAGGCGATGAGGTCGGCGACCGAAACCTGCTTGAGGCCATGCTCCTCGGCGAAAGCCTGCACCTGCGGACCGCGCTTGACGGTGCCGTCATCATTGACCAGCTCGGAAATGACAC
>NZ_RZQA01001219.1:0-1374 GCF_004022915.1 Mesorhizobium sp. M7A.F.Ca.US.006.04.2.1 | reverse complement strand
GACGAGCGGCTTGCCGTCCGGCGCCAGCGTGTTGAGCGGCCGCATGTTGGCGATGCCGTAGCCGAAGCCGTTGGCCACCATGGAGCGCATGACCGCAATGTCGCCGGTGCGCTCGGCAATATTGGGCCGGATCCCTCGCTGGTGGAATGCCGACAGGAAATATTCGCGGCTGTACGGCAGGTCGAGCAGCACCATCGGCTCGTCGGCCAGTTCCTCCGTCGTGATCGACGCCTTGGCCGCGAAACGATGGCCCGCCGGCAGCATGACATAGGCCGGCACCAACATCAGCGGCTCGAAGGTCATGTCCTGCGACAGTTCGAGATCGTAGGTCAGGGCGAGGTCGATTTCACCGCGCTGCAGCATCTCAAGCAATTGCCCCTGATTGCGCTCGAACTGGCGCACGCGCACATCGGGATAAGCGCGCTCGAACCGCATGCGCAGCGCCGGCAGCACGATCTGCGCAAAGGTCAGCAGGCATCCCACCGCCAGCGGGCCGCGCACCTTCTCGGCAAAATCGCCGGCGACGTCATGCAAGGCATCGGCATCGTTGAGCAGCCGGGCGGCTTCCTTGAGGAAGATGCGGCCACCGGCGGTGAGCGAGAGGCCGTGCGAATGCTTGCGGACAAAAAGCTGGACGCCGAACTCGGTTTCCAACTGCGCGATCGAGGCCGAAATCGATGGCGGCGACACATTGACCTGCTCGGCCGCCTTGGCGATGGAGCCGGCTTCGCCCACGGCAACGAAATATTCCAGCTGTCTGAGCGTGAAGCGTAGCGGCATGGCTGGCTATGTTGCCGGTTTGAGGGCTTCGATCAAGCCTAATGCATGTCGCGCAAAAGTGGCCCCGGTTTTGCGCAAACGACATGCATGGAGCAAAGGCCTAAAGCGCATCGCTTGAATCCGTTCGATCGCGATGCGCTTTAGGCGCCCATCAGTATTTGATCCATGTCGTTTTGAGCGCGGTGTACTTGTCGAGCGCATGCAGCGACAGGTCGCGGCCGAAGCCGGATTGCTTGAAACCACCGAACGGCGTCATCGGGCTCAGAGCGTCGACCTTGTTGACGGAAACTGTGCCGGCCTGCAGCCGCCCGGCGATGCGGTGCGCGCGCGACAGGCTGTCGGTCCACAGCGATGCGGCGAGCCCGTAGGGGCTGTCATTAGCGATGCGGATCGCGTCGGCCTCGTCATCGAAGGCAATGACCGAAAGCACCGGCCCGAAGATCTCGTCGCGGGCAATCGGATCGGCAGGCGTGACATCGTCGAAAATGGTGGGCTGGACAAAGCTGCCGCGCCCATTGACCGTGACCATGTCGCCGCCCGCGACCAGGCGCGCGGTCTTTTTACCGGCCTCGACGAAGCGCATGACATTGGCGG
>NZ_RZQA01001218.1:0-1376 GCF_004022915.1 Mesorhizobium sp. M7A.F.Ca.US.006.04.2.1 | reverse complement strand
GCCTGCCGTCTTCCACTCGGTGGCGACGTCGAGCAGCATCTTCAGCGCAGCACCAGCATCCGAAACGACGCCGAGATCCGGCGCGAAGACGCGGCCGATTTGAGTGGGCTCGATGTCGACATGGATGAATTTTTTGCCCTTGGTATAGACATCGACGGAGCCGGTGTGACGGTTGGCCCAGCGGTTGCCGATGCCGAAGACGAAATCGGCTTCCAGCATCGTCGCATTGCCATAGCGGTGCGAGGTCTGCAGCCCGCACATGCCGGCCATCAGCCGGTGGTCGTCGGGGATCGCGCCCCAGCCCATCAAGGTCGGGACGACCGGCACGCCTGAAATCTCGGCGAATTCGATCAGCAAATCCGACGCATCGGCGTTTATGATGCCGCCGCCGGCGACGATCAGCGGCTTTTCGGCGGCGTTGAGCATCGTCAACGCCTTTTCGGCTTGGGCGCGCGTCATGGCCGGCTTGAACGGCGTCAACGGCTCATAGGCATCGATGTCGAATTCGATCTCGGCCAGCTGGACATCGACCGGCAGGTCGATCAGCACCGGACCCGGCCGCGACGAGCGCATCAGATGAAAGGCCTTCTGCAGCGCCATGGGGACGAGATAGGGCTCCATGACCGTGACCGCCCATTTGGCGACCGGCGCGGCAATGGCTGATATGTCGACGGCCTGGAAATCCTCCTTGTTCAGCCGCGCCCGCGGCGCCTGGCCGGTGATGCACAGGATCGGAATGGAATCAGCGGCGGCCGAATAGAGCCCGGTGATCATGTCGGTGCCGGCCGGACCCGAAGTGCCGATGCACAGGCCGATATTGCCTGCCTTGGCCCGGGTAAAGCCTTCCGCCATGTGCGAGGCGCCCTCGACGTGACGGGCAAGCACGTGGCGGATCGTTCCCCTCGCCTTCAGCGCCGAATAGAACGGATTGATCGCCGCGCCCGGCACGCCGAAAGCGCAGGAAATGCCTTCCTTTTCGAGAACGAGAACCGCGGCATCGACAGCGCGCATCCTGGCCATTTTCCAGCCCTCCACGGGTTTGTCATTGTTGGATTGGCTGAGGATGTCAGCACGCCGGCTATTTTTCAATTTTTTCAGAATATTTTTTCATTTAGAGAAAACAACGGCTATATGCTGATTTTATTGGATTTTCCGTTTTCCAGGAATCCTGGCCTGCGATTCTAGTGAAAAATTTTTTCATTGTGCATTTGGCGAAATCGGTCGAGAATGACGCCATGGAAACCACGGAAAAACGCCAGCGCGGCCGGCCGCGCGCTTTCAATGGGCCCTCGGAGGCCAGTTCGGTGCAGTCGCTCGATCGGGCGCTGCGGATCCTGGCCATTGTCGCGGAAGGCAGCGGCCTGTCGCTAAGCGAA
>NZ_RZQA01001217.1:0-1377 GCF_004022915.1 Mesorhizobium sp. M7A.F.Ca.US.006.04.2.1 | reverse complement strand
AGCTCGAACCACGGATCACCGAGTTCAGGCTGGAAACCAAGACGCCACGCGGCCCACTGCGTCGCGACCCACATAGTGACGAGCACGATCAGAAGCACGGCAAGAAGCTGCCCCCACAATATCCTGGTCGCCGGCACGTCTCATCTCTCTGGCAGAGGATCGGGAATCTACAGAAATATCGAATTTCCGCATAGGCAAGAACTCAAGACAGATTACCGAACCGCGGCGTAGCCCGACCTAAACGGACGTGCAGTGTGCGGGGCCATTCCTACTGATCGAGAAGTGATTGCGCAGACACCTATGCCGTCTGGTGTGTGCGTCGCCATGACGGGAGTTTCGGAATGACTACAACGGAACCGCAAGCAGACCGACAGCTTCTGGCAGCAATCTTCGATTGCGGGCATCCAGTTTAGCGTGGGCGTGGTGTTCACGATAGGAATCGGAAGGGTCGTCAAACTGTAGCCGCTTGCATGACGCGTTTAGTCTTGTCCATTGCCAAAGGCGTAGCGCCGTCGCAATCCAAAAGCTGGTGGACTGCCGTTGTAAGGGGCCGGTATCAGCTCTCCACATCTGGTCCGTTTGGTGATCCCGCCACGACGATTGCACCCCATTCCCGGGGTGCTACATCAGCAAACGACTGTGAAAAGGTCCAATTGTGGCCGGCGAGGTCACGGCAGGAATATTGACGCTCGCCATAGGGATGGCTCGTTGGCCTGCTGAGAATAGCTGCGCCATGCCGCGCGGCTCGCCTGTGGTGCGCGTCGACATCCTCGACGCGTACCATCACTGCGAATGGCCCACCTGTCCGCGTCAATCCTCCAGACTTCAATTCTGTGACGACGACGGCGCCGTCTGCGAAGCCGAGCTGGGCACGGTGATTGCCGATCATCAGCCGTATTTCGAAGCCGAAGGCCTCGCAAAGCCATTGGCTGGCCGTCTCGACATCAGGATACGAAAGCACCGGTATGACCGTGCTCGTGGGCATCGAGCGATTTTCGATCATGGTCATCTCCTATGCTGCCTTGAAAGGATTGAAGGCTCTCAGCGAAGAGCCTTCAACTATAGGGCGACCAACATTGTTGGCGAGGGCCATTATAGGGCTGGTAGGTGTTGTCCCAGGCGCGGTAGGAGACGTAGCGCTCGTAACACCAACGCACATGCGCTGCTTCCAATCGGACCGCCGGACTTGGCGCTACCGGTGCGACGGTCGCCGCCGCGACACCGGCGGCAAAGGCAGCGGCGGGGAACCAGTAGCCGTTGTAATAGCGATAACCTGGCCGCACGCGGACATAGCCGCGATAGCCATTGTAGTAGTATCCGCCGCCGACGACGTAGAAACCGCGCTGAAACCAGACCGGCGTCGGCGCTGTAGTGACC
>NZ_RZQA01001216.1:0-1377 GCF_004022915.1 Mesorhizobium sp. M7A.F.Ca.US.006.04.2.1 | reverse complement strand
GTTGGGAGGGCTGGAGCATGGCGCAGCGGGGGCCGGAGGATTGTGCTGGAAACCGCGTGTGTTGTGCGGAATGCCGCTGGGCAACAAGAGATGCAGGCGCCAAGCGCCCCCCTCTGTCCTGCCGGACATCTCCCCCTCAAGGGGGGAGATTGGCAGCTTTGGCCTCATCGCTCTTTTCTTCATCGCTGAAAATTGGCGAAAGCCGTTGTTACATCCGATCTCCCCCCTTGAGGGGGAGATGTCCGGCAGGACAGAGGGGGGCGCTGTCCCGCCATTCCTTTGACTACCCTAATGCCTCCGCGCCAGTTTCGGCGGATGGCCATGCTCCTCGCGAAACGCCCGGGCAAAACTCGACATCGAGGCAAACCCACATGCCAGCGCCACGTCGCGCACGGCGAGCGTCGAATGCGCCAAAAGATCGGCGGCGCGTTTGAGCCTCAGGCGCCGGTAGTAGCCATTGGGCGAGATGGCGAGTTCGGAGCGGAAGGAGCGCTCGAGCTTGTCTGAGGACACGCCGAGCTTCGCGGTCAGCTCGGCCATGCCGAGCCGTTCCTCGACCGCATCCTCCATGATGGCGATGGCCGACAGCACCAGCTCGTTCTGGACCCCAGTGCGCAGGCGCAGCGGCATCATCTTGCGGTCGATGCTGGAGCGCAGCTGGCTGTGCACGAACCATTCGGCGACGCCGGCGGCAAGCTCGGCGCCGTAATCGCGGGTGATGATCTCCAGCATCATGTCGAGGCTGCCGACGCCGCCGGCCGAGGTGAAGCGCTTGCGGTCGATGACATAGAGGTCGCGCCTGAGCTCGATGTTGGGGAAGGCTTCGGTGAAGGCGGCCTGGCTGGTCCAGTGCAAGGTGCAGGCATGGCCGTCGAGCAGGCCGGCGCGCGCCAGGAAGAACGCGGCATCCGCCACCGCCCCGATATGGGCGCCATTGCGCAGGCTCTTGCGGATCCAGTGTGCAGCGTCCTCGGCGACGAGGTGATCGGCATCGCCGCCCGAGCAGACGACGATGCGGTCGACCTTCGGGGCATCCTCGGCGTAAAAGCCCGGCTGGATGACGACGCCGTTCGACGCCTCGACCGCACCTTTCGTGCCGCCGACGATGATCCAGCGATAGCATTCTCTTTTCGCCAGGACATTGGCGGCGCGCAGCGGCTCGATGACCGAGCTGAACGCCATCATCGGAAAACCTGGGAACACCAGCACGGCGAAAGTGAGGGGTTCAGTGGGCTTGGGTGGTTCGCGCGTGGCCATGGGGCGCTACATTTCGGGCAGATGGGGTTCGGGGTCAATTGGCCGGTCCATCATCATGAGACGTCCGCGCGCCGCCCCTTGCCCTTCCTCTCCCCCGTCGATCGGGGGAGAGGTGTCGAG
>NZ_RZQA01001215.1:0-1378 GCF_004022915.1 Mesorhizobium sp. M7A.F.Ca.US.006.04.2.1 | reverse complement strand
GCGCCGATCGTCGTCCACGTCACCCGTGTGATCAAGCGCAACCCGATCCCCTATCTGATCGCCACCGCCACCGCGTCGAATTGCGGCAGCGTCGCAACCATCACCGGCAATCCCCAAAACATGGTCATCGGCGCGCTGTCGGGCATTTCCTATCCGGCCTTTTCGGCAGCGCTGGCTCCGGTCGCTTTGTTCGGCCTCGTCGCGGTCGTTGTCATCATCCGCATTGTCTTCCGGGCCGAATTCGCCCGCACCGTCCAATTGACGCCCGAGGTCTCGCGGGGCCGCATGCACAAGGGGCAGGTGCTGAAGGCGGTGGTGGTCTGCATCGGGCTGGCAATTGCCTTCTTCGCCGGCGTGCCCGTCGCCAAGGCCGCACTCATCGGCGGCGCCATCCTCTTGCTTACCCGGGCCATTAAGCCGGAGCGCATCTACCGCGAGATCGACGGTCCGCTGCTGTTCATGTTCGCCGGTCTGTTCGTTGTCGTCGCCGGCGCCGAAAAGACGCTTCTTTCGCCCGACATGATCGCTTCGGCCAGGAATCTCGGGCTGGACGACGTCTGGCGCTTGTCCGGCTTCACCGCGGTGCTTTCCAACATCATGAGCAATGTTCCGGCCGTGCTGGCGCTGCGGCCCTTCATACCCGGCCTCGAAAACCCCGAGCGCGCCTGGCTGGTCGTCGCCATGAGCTCGACGCTGGCCGGCAATTTCACGCTGCTGGGTTCGGTCGCCAACCTGATCGTCGCCGAACAGGCACGCGCCGCCGGCACGACGCTGTCGTTCGGCGCTTTTTTCAAGGTCGGCTTGCCTTTGACGCTGATAACGCTGGCCGCCGGCACCGCATGGCTGGCTTTCGGTTTCTAATGCATGTCGTTGCCCCAAAAGTGGCCCCGGTTTTAGGGCAACGACATGCATAAAACCAAAGGCTTAAAGCGCGTCGCGCTTTAGACCTGGCTGCCTGAAAGTCGCGCCCGCACCAGCGTCGCCGCGGCGCGTCCGGCCGCTTCGATGTAATCGGGGTTGCGGTGGATCAGCATGATCGAAAAGCAGCCGTCGATCAAAAGCACGATCTCGCGCCCCAGGGTTTGCGGCTCCGCGACGCCATGGTCCGACAGGGCGCCGGCCAGCCATGTTTCGAAATTCAGCTTGTGCCGCGCGCCCACCTTGACCGCCGGATGTCCGGGCATCGAGGCGAGTTCGGCGGCCGTGCGCAGGAAGCCGCATCCTTTCCATTTCGGGTGGCGAGCGGACCTCGCCAGATTGGTGAAGATCGCCTCGACCTTGCGATCCGCGCCGCCTTCGGCAGCCTCGAACCAGCCGGCCATCCGCTTCAGATTGGGTTGGTCGCGGCCGTCGAGATAGGCGGCGATCAGCTCGTCCT
>NZ_RZQA01001214.1:0-1379 GCF_004022915.1 Mesorhizobium sp. M7A.F.Ca.US.006.04.2.1 | reverse complement strand
TATCGGGACAGGCCCGCAGCACCAGTCCAATCGGGTAGCCTTTCGGCTTCTCGGGCGGGTGGGATGTTGGCTCGGCCTCCGCCCTGCTTTTCTCGAAAGCCGGTTCAAATACAAAAGTGGAGTCTGTGTTTGAATCAGATTGCTGCCGCTCATTATGGGACTCATTGCCGCTAGGATTCTTGGCATTTGTGAAGCTTTCCAGCATCTTGTTGACCGCTTCGTGCAGCTCTACCAGCTCGGCGACGACCCCTTCCAGCTCCGACAGGCCTGCCCGGCGTGGAATTGCGTCCACAATGGCCCGGAACCGCTTCCACAGCGTTCCCCAGTCCCCGGGCACATCCTCCTCGACAGCGGCCTCGATCAGCTTATGGATGTCGCGGCGGTGCAGCGTGATGCGCTCCCGCATCAGTCTGAGCGCCCGACCGTCGGCTCGAACCTGGTCGGCCGCCTGCTGAAACTCCGCTGCCCTGGTGATCAACGGGGCCAGGGAGAAGCCGAAGGCCTCCACCACAGCCCCGCCCGGCCCTTTGCGGGCAAATCTTTTGCCGTTGGCGCTGTCCCTGCGGATGATGAGGCCGCAACTTACCAGTTCCGCCAGGTTCCTGCGCAGCGTGGAATCGGCCATGCCGTGCGCCCGCAGCGATAGCTGAGCGTTGGACGGAAAGACCATCAACCCGTTTTCCTCGCTGATCTGGTCGTCTGGATAAAACGTCAAAAGCCCGCTGAGCACCGCCAGGGCGCGATCGCCGACGCCGACAATCGACTTGCCCTCGCACAGCCACCGATAAACCTGCCATTTCTCGACGACAGACCCCTGAGGTATCTGCCTTGACGCCGTGTTGGCTTTCACCAACGCAAGCGTCATCGGCCGCCGCCCAAAGGGCGTCGTCGCAAACCCACTCTCCATTTCCCTCGCCTTTCAATAAGGCAAAAGAAATCTGCTCGCCGAAATGGCGCCACGACTCTTGACAGTGATTCGGGGAAGTGCGATTCTCAGCTTGCTACAGACGAGAAGGGCTTCCGCGACGGCGACGTTCGGGGGCCTTTTTCTTTTGCGGTTTCAGTCTCCTGTTTTCTTGGCTGTTTCCGATTGCCGAAAAGCCTCGAAAAGCTCGTCCAGCCGATCGGTTATGAACGCTCCGAACGGCGAGGCTTCCTTGGCCTTCAGGGCAAGCGTAAACACTTTTCCTGTGTCGGTGATCTTGGCTCGCACGGATCTGTCGTGCGGTGCCCAAGCCTTTTCCTGTGTCTTCGATGCTGCTGGCGCGCGTTTTGCCGGCGCGCTCATGAAGTCGAACAGACGCGCAAATCGTGCGTCACTGCCTGACGTGGCGAACTCTGGACTTGCCACATAGTCGGCCGCCCTGCCCGCGCTATCC
>NZ_RZQA01001213.1:0-1382 GCF_004022915.1 Mesorhizobium sp. M7A.F.Ca.US.006.04.2.1 | reverse complement strand
GACTTCGCCAGAAGGGGCGGTGGCGTGGTCGCCATCCTGCATGACCTCAATCTGACGGCCATGTATGCGGAGCGGATCTTCGTCATGCATCGCGGCCGGCTGGCCGCCGCCGGATCGCCGCGGGACGTGCTGAGCGATGATCTGATCGAGAAAGTGTTCGACTGCCGGCTCAGGGTCGGCGTGCTGCCGGCGGGCAATATGCCGTTCGTGCTGCCGCAGTCGGCGGTCTATTGATATTCAGGTGAGGCCGGGCCTGCGAATGGCGGTTTCCTGCGCTTCTCCCGCCAATTGTCGAAGTCGGCGCCGCCCCTCATTGCCCTGCCGGGCATTTCTCTCCGTAGAACGGGGAGAAATACGCTAGGCAGCCGGGGCGCGGCGCTCCATCAGCATGTCGATGCCGAGCAGGTTGCGTACATTCGGCCGCGCCGCTACCAGATCGGCGATCGTATAGCGGGCGAGCACTGCGAAAAACGCATTCAGGGCCTCGCGCAGCGCCGAGTTCAGCGCGCAGCTGTCGACGAGCGGGCATTCGGCGGCATCGTTCTCGAAGCATTCGGCCATGGCGAAGCTCTCTTCCGTCACGCGCACGACATCGAACAGGCTGATGGCTTCGGCCGCCCGGCCAAGTTTGACGCCGCCATTCCTGCCACGCACGGTCTGGACGAGGCCGTGCTCGACCAGCGGCTGCAGGATCTTGAACAGGAAAAGCTCCGACACCGAATAGGCGGCCGCGATCTCGGGAATACGGCTCAATCGGTCGTCATTTGCCGCGCAATACATCAAGATGCGCATGGCATAGTTGGTCTGGCGCGTAAGCCGCATATTGTCCTCACAAGGCACTGGGGCGGTGCAACCCACGCCAGATCTGGAAATTTTGCTGATGCGGCTTTGACCCGAAATTCCGGATTCGCCACATTGGCCCAGGCGGAATATGGCCTATACCTTGGAATAATTCCAGACTAGCTTGGCGCGATAGATGAATTTTCTCCTCAACTTTGTGTGCGCAGCCGGGCAAGATGCCGGGCGAAACCGGCTGTCGCGGGTATTTCGGCCGTCGGAACACTAGATAGGCTGAGATCGACGAGGAGCGGCTCACCCATGTCACAATCGGCTTCGCCCTTGACGCCGGTCCGTTTCGATGCCGAAGCGGATGCGAAGCTTTCCGCGTTGCGGCGGACGAAATTCCTCGCGGCGGCCGCGCTGGCGCTTTGCGTACTGGTGTTTGCGCTCGCCAAATCGTTCGAGCACATCCATGCGTGGCTCGGCTTCGTCGCTGCCTTTGCCGAGGCGGCGACCATCGGCGGCCTCGCCGACTGGTACGCGGTGGTGGCGCTGTTTCGAAGGCCGCTGGGGCTGCCGATCCCGCACACCGCCATTATCCC
>NZ_RZQA01001212.1:0-1387 GCF_004022915.1 Mesorhizobium sp. M7A.F.Ca.US.006.04.2.1 | reverse complement strand
GCGCATGCTTGCCGGGTATCGTCGCGGCGGCCGTCATACTTTCAGCCCCGCTGCGGCGTCGCGCTCGGCCAGACGGTAGAGCTGGTCGCGTCCGGGCAGATAGGGATCAGGCCATTTGACACCGCGGTCGCCGAGCGTGACGGCGGCATGCAGCGTCCAGTAGGGATCGGCGAGATGCGGCCGCGCCAGCGCCACCAGGTCGGCGCGGCCGGCCATCAGGATCGAATTGACATGGTCCGGCTCGTAGATGTTGCCGACCGCCATCGTCGCCATGCCGACCTCGTTGCGGATGCGGTCGGAAAACGGCGTCTGGAACATGCGGCCATAGACAGGCTTGGCCAGTGCCGAGGTCTGGCCTGCCGAGACATCGCAGATGTCGACGCCGGCCTCATGCAGCAGCCGCGCGATCTCGACCGCGTCGGCCGGCGTCACGCCCTCGATGCCGACCCAGTCATTGGCCGAAATGCGCATCGAGATCGGCTTCTCCGCCGGCCAGGCGGCGCGCACCGCGCGGAAGATTTCGAGGGGATAGCGCATGCGATTGTCCAGCGAACCGCCATATTCATCCGTGCGCCGGTTGGTGACCGGCGTGATGAAGGACGACAAGAGATAGCCATGCGCGGCGTGGATTTCGAGCATGTCGAAGCCGCAACGATCGGCCATCTCGGTGGACGCCACGAATTCGTCGCGCACGCGGTCCATGTCGGCGCGGTCCATCGCCTTCGGCACCTGATTCTGCGGCGACCACGCGACCGCCGAGGCCGCCATCACAGGCCAATTGCCTGAGACCAACGGCACGTCAGTGCCCTCCCAGCCAAGCCGGGTCGAGCCCTTGGCGCCGGAATGGCCGATCTGGGCGCAGATCTTGGCTTCGGTTTCGGTATGGACAAAGTCGACCAGCCGCTTCCACGCCACCTCATGCTCGGGCGCGTAGAAGCCGGGACAGCCGGGCGTGATGCGCCCCTCGGGGCTGACGCAGGTCATCTCGATATAGATGAGGCCGGCGCCGCCCTTGGCGCGCTCGGCGTAGTGGGTGAAATGCCAGTCGGTCGGACAGCCGTCGACAGCCTTGTACTGCGCCATCGGCGAAACGACGACGCGGTTCTGCAGCCTCATGTCGCGCAGCTTGAACGGCGCGAACATCGGCGCGCGGCGCAGGCTGTTGCCGCCGGCGCCCGCCTGGCGCTGGAACCATTCTTCCGCGCTTTCAAGCCATTCGGCATCGCGCAGTCGCAGATTCTCGTGGCTGATACGCTGCGAGCGGGTCAAAAGCGAATAGTTGAACTGCACCGGATCGAGGCCGAGATAGCGCTCGACCTCCTCGAACCATTCCAGCGAATTGCGCGCCGCCGATTGCAGCTTCAGCACCTCGGTGCGGCGGGCATTC
>NZ_RZQA01001211.1:0-1388 GCF_004022915.1 Mesorhizobium sp. M7A.F.Ca.US.006.04.2.1 | reverse complement strand
GTCCTTGGCCGCGCGTTGCATGGGGCAGCGGGCTTCGAAGGTCTGGTTGCCGCGGCGGAGAACGCGGCCAATCCCGGTATCCGAAGGGTCGCCACCGTGGGCGGCAACATTTGTGCCCTCGACTTTGCCGCCGCCGATCTCGCCCCTGCGCTTCTCGTCTGTGAGGCGACGGTGGAGCTGGAGACGTTCGAAGGCCCAAAACTCATCGGTATTTCGGATTTCCTCAAAGACAGGCATGCGCTGCTGGCAGAGGCGATTGTGACGAGAATTCATCTGCGCCGCGACCTTGTCGCAAGCGCGCATATCCGCCTGCCGCTTCGGAAGGCTGGCGACTATCCGGTCGCCGTCGTCTCGCTTGCGGTGGACAAGGACAAACGATGTCGCATCGCCGTCGGCTCGGTGGAGCCGGTAGCGCGGCGCTGGACGGCGCTCGAACAGGCGATGAGGGCAAGCCAGGCCTCCGCGCTCGATCCGGAGCGCGCTGCCGGGCTTGCACTAGAGCACAATGATTTTCAGGGCCGCGACGGCAGGGAAGCGGAGGGTTGGTACCGGCGCCAGGTTCTTCCGCCGCTGGTCAAGCGCGGTGTTGCCGCACTTCTCAAGACCGAGGGCCTGGCATGGTTGTGACATTCCAGCTGAATGGCGAGGACTGCAGCTTTCACGGCGATCCGATGACGCCGCTCGTCGACATCTTGCGGCGGGAACGATTCCTGACGGGGACCAAAGCCGTGTGCCGCGAAGGCTTCTGCGGCGCCTGCACGGTGCATGTCGACGACGAAGCGGTGCCGTCCTGCCTGAAGCCGATTGGCCTGGTCCAGGGATGCGCGGTCACGACCGTCGAGGGATTGAGTTCCGGAAACCAGGCGCTGCATCCGCTCCAGGCCAATCTAGAGGCCGCCGATGCCGTGCAATGCGGCATGTGTTTTCCGGGAATGGTTATGAGCCTTTCGGCGTTCGTGCGTGACAATCCGCATGCGAGCCGTCCCGAAATCAAGGCCGCGATGGTCGGCAACATCTGCCGCTGCACCGGATATGAGCGGATCGTCGACGCCGTGGCCGACTGCCTTGACCAAGCGCGGAAGGCTGGCCAGTCGGTGGGAGGTCTCCATGTCTGAGCTGTCCGCCACCGTGATGAATCTTCCCCGCCGCGATGCGCAGGACAAGCTGCGCGGGCGGACGAAATACACCAACGACCGGGTTCGCCCCGACATGTTGCATGCCGTGCTGCTGCGGTCGACCGTTTCCGCGGGGCGTATCCGCAAGCTCGATGTTTCGGCGGCACTTCGCTGTCCTGGCGTGCGCGCGGTGGCGACCGGCGCCGACGCGCCAGGCCTCTACGGCATCGGCATTGCCGACCATCCGCTCCTGGCCATCGACACCAT
This sequence comes from Mesorhizobium sp. M7A.F.Ca.US.006.04.2.1, assembly GCF_004022915.1. Taxonomy (NCBI): domain Bacteria; kingdom Pseudomonadati; phylum Pseudomonadota; class Alphaproteobacteria; order Hyphomicrobiales; family Phyllobacteriaceae; genus Mesorhizobium; species Mesorhizobium sp. M7A.F.Ca.US.006.04.2.1. The sequence continues at coordinate 6 of NZ_RZQA01001211.1, read as the reverse complement.
CCGCTA
>NZ_RZQA01001210.1:0-1389 GCF_004022915.1 Mesorhizobium sp. M7A.F.Ca.US.006.04.2.1 | reverse complement strand
GTTCTGATCGCACGGATGCAACGCGGGCGCGGGCGTGCCGCGCCGATCCGCATCCCCTATCCGGTCGATGCGGCGATGGCTGTGCTGAGCGACGTCGATGTTCTGATCCTGGTCGGCGCAAAGGAGCCGGTTGCCTTCTTCGCCTATCCGGGAAAACCGGGACGGCTTGTCCGGGAAGGCTGCGAGGTGCTGACATTGGCCGCCCATGGCGACGATCTGCATGCGGCGCTGGAGGCGCTTCGCGACGAACTTGGCATCCAGCCGTCGCAACACAAGGTGCTGGCGGCCGCTTTTCCCGACGAGGCAACGCCGAACGGCAAGCTGACGGAAGATGCCGTCGCACTTTCGGTGGCGCGCAAACTGCCGGCCGATGCGATCGTCTGCGATGAAGCGGTCACCTCGGCCAGGCGTTTCTTCGCGCTGTCGGCCTTTGCCGCGCCGCACGACTACATGATGGGCACGGGCGGATCGATCGGTGGCGGCATCCCGATGGCGACCGGGGCGGCAATCGCCTGTCCCGACCGCAAGGTGGTCAATCTCGAAGCCGACGGCAGCGGCATGTACACGGTGCAGGGATTGTGGACGCAGGCGCGGGAAAAGCTCGACGTGGTGACGATCGTGTTTTCCAACCGAACCTATGCGATCCTGCATGGCGAGATGAAGAATGTCGGCGTCGGCGCCATCGGCGAGAACGCCAGGCGCATGCTCGACCTCGACCATCCCTCGCTCGACTGGGTATCGCTGGCCAAAGGCATGGGCGTGGAGGCGGCTCGCGCCGATACGTGCGAGCGCTTCGACGCGTTGCTGGACAGTGCGCTGTCACGGCGCGGGCCGTTCCTCATCGAAGCGGTGCTCTGAGCGCGGGGAAGCGACCTACCAGCGGGTCTTTTCGCCGGGAGCCGCGGGTTCGATCGCCAGCGCATGCACGCCGGCCTTCAGTTCGTCGGCAAGCAGTTCGTTGACGGCGCGGTGACGGTCGATGCGGCTCATGCCGGCAAAGGCGGAAGCGACGACGCGGACGCGAAAATGCGTCTCGCCGGTGCCGTCGTAAGTGCCGTGATGGTCGGAGCCGTGATGGTGGTGGCCGGCATGGAGATGGCTCTCGTTGATGATAACCAGCCTGTCCGGCGAAAATGCCTTGTTGAGCTTGTCTTCCATGGTCGCCTGTATGGACATCGCCATCTCCCTTCACCACATATCGTTGGCGTCTCGGCCTGGAAACCGAAAATCGGTTTCGCGAGGGGCCGCCGCCGCGCAACAAAATCCGCCATTCGCCTGCTTTATGCCGCGATTCAGCGGTTAGGGCGATGATCGCGAAAATGTCAATTCTTGTTTCGCATCTGCGAACGCCCCATAAATGGGTAAGATGAAGCCGTACCCCAAATATTT
>NZ_RZQA01000120.1:0-10394 GCF_004022915.1 Mesorhizobium sp. M7A.F.Ca.US.006.04.2.1 | reverse complement strand
CACATGATCAGCCGGGCAGCATCGCCAATGGCGTGCGCGCCGGTCGAACAGGCCGTGACGACGGCATGGTTCGGGCCTTTCAGCCCGTGCCGGATCGAAACCTGCCCGGAGACGAGATTGATGATCTGGCCCGGGATGAAGAAGGGGCTGATGCGGCGCGGGCCGCGTTCCTTGAGGATCATCGCGTTCTCGGCGATGCCCTCGATGCCGCCGATGCCGGAGCCGATCAGGACGCCGGTGGCGCATTGCTCTTCATGCGTCTTGGGTTCCCAACCGGAATCCTTCAGCGCCTCGTCGGCGGCGGCAATCCCGTACAGGATGAAGTCGCCGATCTTGCGCAATTCCTTCGGCTCGAGCACGGCCTCGGGATTGAAGGTGGCATTGCTGCCGTCACCACGCGGAATGACATGGGCGATCTTGCAAGCAAGGTCCTCCACCTCGAACTCGGTGATGCGCTTGGCAGCGCTGCGGCCGGTCAGAAGCTCCTTCCAGCTGTGCTCGAAGCCCATGCCGAACGGCGACAGCAAGCCAAGGCCCGTGACGACGACACGCCTCATCGCAGGTCCTCCCCGGTGATGACTGCAGAAAGCGTCAGGCCGAAGCCTTGTCGATGTACTTCACGGCATCGCCGACGGTCAGGATGGTCTCGGCCGCGTCGTCGGGGATCTCGACGCCGAATTCTTCTTCGAACGCCATGACGAGTTCGACCGTGTCGAGGCTGTCGGCGCCCAGATCATCGATGAAGCTCGCCTGCTCCGTCACTTTGTCGGCATCGACGCCAAGGTGCTCGATGACGATCTTCTTGACGCGCTCTGCGGTGTCACTCATTTGGGCATCCTCGTCTTTTGTTTGTCTGTCTTCGTTAGCGGGCAGAATGCCGCTAATCAAGCTGAAAGATGGTCCTGCCGGAAACGCAACGACTACGGACCGATTTTTGCCCGAACCGCCGGGTTGCGGGCCGCATTACACGAAAAATAGCTGAGGTCCAAGCCGAAATGGTCTCTTTACACAACCCGCCGGCGTTGCTGCAGAACCTCGTTCAAATCATAGCCATGCCGCCATTTACGTGGATGGTCTGGCCGGTGACGTAGGCGGCTTCGTTGGAGGCGAGATAAGCGACGGCGGACGCGACTTCGACGCTGGTGCCCATGCGCCGCGTCGGGATCGCCGCCATGATCGCCTCTTTCTGCTTGTCGTTGAGCTTGTCGGTCATTGCCGATTCGATGAAGCCTGGTGCAACACAGTTAACTGTGATGTTGCGGGTGGCGATCTCCTGCGCCAGCGACTTGGAGAAGCCGATCATGCCGGCCTTGGAGGCGCAGTAATTGGTCTGGCCGGGATTGCCGGTCACGCCGACCACCGAGGTGATGTTGATGATGCGGCCATGGCGGCGGCGCATCATCGGATGGGTGAGTTCGCGGGTGAGCCGGAAAACGGCGGTCAGATTGACCTCGATCACGCTGTCCCAATCGGCATCCGACATGCGCACGAACAGCCCGTCCTTGGTGATGCCGGCGTTGTTGACCAGGATGTCGACGCCTTCGAGATCGGCCTCGGCTTTCTGGCCGAGCGCCTTGACCTCGTCACGGTTGGACAAATTGGCCGGGAACAGCTTGACCCGGTCGCCAAGCTCGCTAGCCAGCGCCTCCAGTTTCTCGACGCGGGTGCCATGCAGGCCGACGATCGCGCCTTGCGCATGCAGCATCCGGGCGATCGCCTCGCCGATGCCTCCCGATGCGCCGGTGACGAGCGCCTTGCGGCCAGTCAATTCGAACATTTTTGTCTCCTGATTGAGAAGAGAACACCCCTTTTGCAGGGAATGGGATCAAATGGGGCTTTATGCAAGCGCTGCTAGCGTTGCCTCGACCTCAGCCGCCGAGCCGACCGACGCAGTGGCGATGTCGCGGTTGATGCGCCGCGCCAATCCCGAAAGCACCTTGCCGGCGCCAATCTCGTAAAGCGTGGTGACGCCATTTGCGCCGAACCACTCCACGGTCTCGCGCCAACGTACGCGGCCGGTTATCTGCTCGACCAGGCGGCGGGCGATCTCGTCCGGATCGCTGGTCGGGCTGACCGTGACATTGGAGAGGACGGGAACGACCGGCGCATTCTTTGTCACACCGGCGAGTGCGTCGCGCATGACGTTCGCGGCCGGCGCCATCAGCGCCGAATGGAAGGGCGCGGACACCTGCAGCATCAGTGCGCGCTTGGCGCCTTTCTCAGTGCACAGTTTCGCCGCCAGTTCGACCGCGGCCCTGGCGCCGGAAATGACCAGTTGGCCGCCGCCATTGTCGTTGGCGATCTGGCAGACGGAGCCTTTGGCGGCTTCCGCGCAAGCGGCTTCGACATCGGCCTGTTCCAATCCGATGATCGCCGCCATGGCGCCCTCGCCGGCCGGCACCGCCGCCTGCATGGCATTGCCGCGGATGCGCAGCAGCCTGGCGGCATCGGCAACCGAAACGAAGCCAGCGGCCGCGAGCGCCGAATATTCGCCCAGCGAATGACCGGCGACATAGGCGACCTTGCCTTTCAGCGAGAAGCCGCGCGATTCCAGCGCCCGGATCGCGGCCAGCGACACCGCCATCAGCGCCGGCTGCGCGTTGGCGGTCAGCATCAACGTCTCTTCCGGCCCTTCCCAGATCAGCTTCGACAGGTTTTCGCCGAGCGCGTCGTCGACTTCCTGGAAAATTCTGCGCGCCTCGGGAAAGGCCTCGGCGAGATCCTTGCCCATGCCGACTGCCTGGCTGCCTTGTCCAGGAAAGGTGAATGCAACGGCCATGCGCGGGCTCCCAAGGGCTGGTTTTGCTTGCCTGATAGACGAGTTTTTCTTGCCTGTGACGCAAGGCAGGCCGCCAAGTCAAGCCCGGTTCGACCCTGCTCGACGGCAGCTTCATCCGCCGAGTGCCTGTTCCGAAAGGCTTTTTGGCGATCACTCCTGATGAAAACCGCTCACGATTCGTTTGCTGGCTCTTCTTATTTTGGCCACAGGCGCTAGCTTTGCGTGACAATTCCATGACAATCGAGTGACGTGCTTGTCGCTGGGTGGGGAAGTTAAAGTGGCAAAGAGTTACAAACGCGCCGGCAAGGCCGCGCCACAGTTCCTGGAAGACGACCCCTCCACCGGCTATCTGCCGGGCAGGAGATGGCCGGTCGTGCGCTATGGGCTGATCAGCCTGGCGATCGCCGCCGTCCTGGTGTTTGCCATCGAACTGATCGTGCGCGGCGACTTTGCCGGCACGGTCTCCTTCTTCCTGCAGCCGCTCAAGCCGGGCTGGACCACCATCGTCGTGTTCGCGCTGATCCTGATCGGCCTCGATGCGGTGCTGGGCCGCAGCCATCAGAGCCTGATGATCGTCGCGCCGCTGACGCTATCGCTTGCCTTCGTCGGCCACCAGAAGTCGCATTATCTCGGCGATCCGCTCTATCCGACCGATTTCCTCTATGCCCGCCAGATCTTTGCGCTGTTGCCGCTTTTGGTGCGCGACCGGCCGATGACCGCGCTCGCCATGGTCGTCGGCATCGTCGCCGGCCTGTCGCTGCTCGTCTATGGCTGGCGGATGTGGCGCCGCAAGGTTCCCGCACTCAGCCGCAAGGGACGCCTTGCGCGGCTGACGCTGGCAGTGCCGCTGCTCGCCTTCTTCGTTTCGATCATGGACTATGCCACCTTCTCCTGGACCAGGGACCGGTTGCAGATCATCCCGATCATGTGGGACCAGAAGGAAAACTATGCCTCCAACGGTTTTGCGCTGGCCTTTGCGCTCAATGTGCCGATGGCGCATGTCTCTGCGCCGCCGGGCTATTCCGACAAGGCGATCGCGGCGATCGCCAGGCCCGATGTGACCGCCTCGGTGCCGGCCGAGAAGCCTGACATCATCATCGTCATGAGCGAGTCCTTCTGGGACCCGACCAAGCTGCCCGGCGTCACCATCACGCCCGATCCGATCCCCAATGTGCGGGCGCTGCGCTCCGGCTCGATGTTCTCGCCGGAGTTCGGCGGCATGACCGCCAATATCGAGTTCGAGGCGCTGACCGGCTTCTCCAACGCGTTCCTGCCGGCCGGCAGCATCCCCTACCAGCAATATGTGCGCACGCCGACGCCGTCGCTGGCAACCTTCCTCAAGAGCCAGGGTTATCGGGCGCGCGCCATCCATCCGGGCACCAACTGGTTCTGGAACCGTGGCGCGGTCTACGCCGATTTCGGCTTCAACGATTTCAAGTCGGAAGAGACGCTGCCGCCAATGCAAAAGCGCGGGCCACTGGCATCGGATGCCGCGATGACCGACGAGATCATCAGCGAGGCCGACGCCAGCGAAGAGCCGGTGTTCTTCTTTGCGGTCAGCCTGCAAAACCACGGTCCCTACGAACCGAACCGCTATTACAGTCCCACGCACAGGGTGCAGGCGCCGATCAGTCAGTGGGCGCGCGAATCGCTGCTCAGCTACGCCGAAGGCTCAGCCGATGCCGATCGCGGTCTCGAACGCCTCGTCGAATGGGCAAAGACACGCTCCCGCCCAACCGTAATCGCCTTCTTCGGCGACCATCTGCCGCCGCTCGGGCCGGTTTATGTCGAAACCGGCTTCCTGAAGGACAATGTCGCGCCGCGCAAGGAAGCGTCGCCCGAGGCTGCCCTCGAGCATCATGAGACGCCGCTGGTCATCTGGTCGAACCGCACCGGGCCGGCTGAGCACATGGGCGCCGTCAGCCCGGCCTTCCTGCCCTATCATATCCTGAAGACGGCCGGCATCAGCCATCCCTACTACACCGGCTTCCTGGGCGAGATGAGCGAACACTACCGTGTCGTCGACCGCAATTTGCTGCTGACGCCGGCTGGCGAGGCCACGCCCGATTGGGCGCGGCAGAAGGAGATCGATCCGGCGATCCGCGATTTCCGCCTGCTGCAGTACGATATGATGTTCGGCAAACGCCACGCGGCGCCCGACTTCTTCCCCGAAACGGTCGACAAGATTGTCGCCGCGCATACGAGTTGAGGCCAGCGATTCCCTCGGAGCCTGCTGGTCCGTCTCGGTTCGCGTGTTCAGTTGGTCAATTGCAGCTTCGTGAAATTGTTGGCGATCTGAAGGAACACGTTCGGCAGTTTGGTCGGATCGTTGACGGCATAATAGTTGCTCGGATCCGAGGCGCAGGCGCTGTAAAGCGCACGGTTGGCTGCGGTGTCGGATTGCAGCACCATGGTGTAGATCTGCACGCCCTCGTTCTTCAATTGCGTGCAAACGTTTTTGGTCCAGCCGTCGACATTGCGCGCAGCGGTCGTCTGGTTGTCCGATCCGAAGCGGCCGCCAGCCAGATAGCCATAGGATGTGTAATCCGACTTTGTCGATTCTTGTTCGCTGGCGCCATAGACGACGTTCTCGCCGTCGGTGAGCAACAGCACTATCTTACTGATCCCAGGCGTCTTCCACGGCGCTCCGTCGGTGTAGGGCGCGGCAGGCGACAGCACGCGCATACCCCACGACAGGCCCTCGGAGACATTGGTACCCGAGCCATTCCACTCGGTCATCTGACTGGCCGCCTTGCGCAGCTTGTCGAAATCGTCGGTCAGGGGGACCACCGGGGTCGGACACGCACGGTTCGGGCCGACAGTGATGGGAGAGCCGATCTCGGTGATGAGTTCCTTGGCGGGCGCAACATATTTGGCGATCTTTTCCCTGGCATCCCTGTCATCGGGCGACAGAAGTTCAATGAGATTGCCGAGCAGGTTGCTGAGATCGATGCCCAGAATGTTGATGCCCGACTGGGCAAGCCTGGTTTTGTCGCTGACATCGTTGAGATAGGAGTTGTTGTAGTATTTATCCGAATTGCCATAGGAGCCAGACGGCTTCTGGGCGTCTTCGGGATCATCCGGCGCAAAGTAGGGCACGAACAGCGTGTCGGGCTTGGCCGGGTCGGGTGGCGTGTCGGAGATATTGTAAGCGCCTGGCCGCGCCTCGACGCAACCTTTCCATCCGGTGCCATTCCATCCGGCATCGGCCCATCCGGTCTTCTTGAGCTGTTTGAAAAGCGCCATGTGGTTCGGCCGCTTGCCGTAGATGACGGGAAAATTGACGCCGTTGGTTGAGGACTTGCCGTCCATGTCGATCCAGGACGGGTCGAAGCCGTCGCCATTGACGTTGACGGCCGTCACGAAAGGAACCAGCGAGGCGCGGATCTTGCGCGTTGGCGATTTCGCCGCTTCGAGCGTGTCGAGCAACGATTTTGTCGCCGTCCTCAGCGCCGTCATCCGCGCGCCGGCCATCGAGCCGGTGTTGTCCAGCACCAGCACGACTTCGAGCTGGTTGTTCGATTCGACCGCCGAGGCATCGACCACGATGTGCTTGCTGTCGCCGAACAGGAAGGCGAAGTTGAGATGGACGTCCGCCGAGGCAACCGCCTTGGTCTTGACGAAGTTGACGCCCTTGTCGACAGTCAACGTCGCCTGCGCATTGTCGAGCTCGCCATGACCGACGATGTTGGCCTGGAAATAGCGGTTGAAAGCGTCATTGCGGGTGATGTCGAGATCGCCAAGGTGCGAAGAAGCAAGGTTTGCCGAATCGAGAGCGTTCTGCAAATTGCTCTTGGCCCGCATAAGGGTCGAGACATCGGTTGCGAAAGCGACTGCCGTCAGGATGACCGGCAAACCCAGTCCCAGCACAAGCGTGAAATTGCCGCTCTTCGAGCGCCATAATTTGTTGAGAAGCATCCTTACCCCCGGAAATGCTTGCCGCTTTTGCGCGGTTGTCCGGGCTTTTGCGCCTTCCATGATGAATCGACCGTTGACGGCCAGGCTTCAACTCCACACAACCTGCTGGTGTGGTTAAGACGTGGTTGCCGGAAACCACGACTCCGGCCGTTGCTGCTTCCCGATCGTCGCCTGCGACACACGGGAATGCCGCTTGCCCTTGCTTTGCGGCCGGATTGCTGTATAGACGCCCGCAATCTGCCGGTCCTTGCTGGGGGCTGAACGGAGGGCCGGAGGTTTTCAGAACCTTCGTGTGAAGCCGGAAGTGCTTCCGCCTCCCGTGTCTCCGCTCTCGACCGTCTCGTCATGCTCCTTTCTTCCCCCTGCCCCTTCGAGGGTTTGCGGGTCAGAGAAGTTGCAGAGGCTTTTGCCGCCGGGAACCGGGAGAGAAACGAAGAAAGGCATAAGACATAATGGCTCTTTACGAACATGTGTTTCTTGCCCGGCAGGACCTCTCGCAGCAGCAGGTCGATGCGCTTGTCGAACAGTACAAGGGTGTCATCTCCGCAAATGGCGGGTCCGTCGGCCGGGTCGAGAACTGGGGACTGAAGTCCCTCACCTACCGGGTCAACAAGAACCGGAAGGCCTACTACACGCTGATGGACCTGAATTGCCCGGCGGCCGCGCTCAACGAGATGGAGCGCCAGATGGGCCTGTCCGAAGACGTGCTGCGTTTCCTGACCATCAAGGTCGAGGCGCATGAGGAAGGCCCGTCGGCCATGATGCAGAAGCGCGAAGAGCGCTCGGAACGCGGCGGCTTCGGCGACCGTGACCGTGGCGATCGTGGTCCGCGTTCGTTCGGCGATCGTGATCGCGGCGACCGTGGCGATCGTCCGCCGCGCTCGTTCGGCGACGCCGGTGCCGATCGTGGTCCGCGCCGTCCGCGCGAAGGCTTTGAAGGGGGTGCAGAATAATGGTCGACATCAATCAGATCCCGACCCGGCGCCCGTTCCATCGCCGCCGCAAGACCTGCCCGTTCTCCGGCGCCAACGCGCCCAAGATCGACTACAAGGACGTGCGTCTGCTGCAGCGCTACATTTCCGAGCGTGGCAAGATCGTGCCGTCGCGCATCACCGCCGTCAGCCAGAAGAAGCAGCGCGAACTCGCCAAGGCGATCAAGCGCGCCCGCTTCCTCGGCCTGCTGCCCTACGTGGTTCGCTAATATCTCAAATGCGGGCGGTTCGCCGCCCGCTCTTCTCCCACGGCGACGGGCGCCGCAGGGTTGAACATCAAATCCCGGGTTGAGGTCAAAACCTCTAACTGCCGCACAGGCAGGACAGCGACACCAGCGCCAAAGGCGCTCAAGCTTCCTGACCTGTTCCCAAGACATTCGGCGCCGATCTCATCGATCGATTGGCGTCCAACCAAAGGAACAAATCCATGGACGTCATTCTTCTCGAACGCGTTTCCCGCCTCGGCCAGATGGGCGATACCGTCAAGGTCAAGGACGGCTTCGCCCGTAACTTCCTGCTGCCGCAGGGCAAGGCGCTGCGCGCCAACGAAGCCAACAAGAAGAAGTTCGAAGGCCAGCGCGCCCAGCTTGAAGCCCGCAACCTCGAGCGCAAGTCGGAAGCGGCCCAGGTCGCTGAAAAGCTCGACGGCAAGAGCTTCATCGCCGTTCGCTCCGCCGGCGAAACCGGTCAGCTTTACGGTTCCGTTTCGACCCGCGACATCGCCGATCTGCTGACGGCGGAAGGTTTTTCGATCAACCGCAACCAGATCCTGCTCAACCAGCCGATCAAGACCATCGGTGTCACCAATGTGGCGATCGCGCTGCATCCGGAAGTCGAGGTCACCGTCACGCTCAACATCGCCCGCACGGCCGACGAAGCCGAGCGCCAGGCCAAGGGCGAGACGCTGACCACCGCCGAAGCCATCTATGGCGACGACATCAACGACAACGCCCGGCCGGAGAACTTCTTCGATCCGAACACCGAGTTCGAAGGCGACGAAGACAACGCCTGATCACACGTCGCAAGCGATTGGAGCCATGGGGCTGATCACGACTTGACGCCAAGCTCCGATCACTTTGCCGTCATCCAGCCATGCTGGACCAATGCCCGGGCCTCGCGCCCGGGCATTTTTGTGCCAAATGGAACTTTTCGAACCCCTATATATTGTTGCAGACTATGGCGTCGCGCGTCCTTTGGCCGCGCAAAGCACGCTGTGCAACTTTGGTTCGGCGCAAGATCTCCGGCGAAATCGATCCCGATTTTCGCGGTCACGCGCCAAGGCAGCCTGTCTGGCCGAGAGGGGACATTTGGTCATGAATATTCTGTTGAAGCGCGTTCTCGACCGCTTGGTGCGCACCGGCAATCTTAGGGTAACCGGCCCCAAGGGCACGGCGGTGGGTTTCGGCGACGGCAGCGGCGAGCCGGTGCACATGCACATCAAGACCGCGCATGCCGAGCGCGCCATCACCTTCGATCCGATGCTGGCGGTGCCTGAAGCCTACATGGACGGCGAACTCGACATTCTCGAGGGCGGCGTGCTGGGCGTGATGCGCATCGCCTTCCAGAACATGGGCAGCGGCGGCATCGACGCCACCTGGTCGAAGGCCATCGAAGGCCTGCGCCACGCCTTCCGCCGACTGCAGCAGATCAACACCGCCTCGCGCTCGCGGCGCAACGTGCAGCGCCACTACGATCTGTCGGGCGATCTCTACCGGCTCTTCCTCGACGAGGACATGCAATATTCCTGCGCCTATTTCGAGCAGCCGGATATGACGCTCGACGAGGCGCAGGCCGCCAAGAAACGCCACATCGCCGCCAAGCTCCGGCTGAAGGCCGGCCAGACGGTGCTCGACATCGGCTCCGGCTGGGGCGGGCTTGGCCTCTATCTCGCCAAGGCGTTCGACGTCGACGTGCAAGGCGTCACGCTGTCGACCGAGCAGCATGGCGTCGCCACCGACCGGGCGCATGCGCAAGGGCTGGAAAGCCGCGTGCATTTCGAGCTGAAGGACTACCGCGAACTCAATGAGCGTTTCGATCGCATCGTCTCGGTCGGTATGTTCGAGCATGTCGGCGTCAACCACTATCGCACCTTCTTCGACAAGAGCGCGACGCTGCTCAAGCCGGATGGCGTCATGCTGTTGCACACGATCGGCCGTTCCGGCGTGCCGTGGGCGACCAGCGCCTTCATCCGCAAATACATCTTCCCGGGCGGCTACATCCCGTCGCTGTCGGAAGTGATGCCTGCGATCGAGAAGTCGGGCCTGGTCGTCACCGACGTCGAGATCCTGCGGCTCCACTATGCCGACACGCTGAAGCACTGGGGCGAGCGCTTCGCCGCCAATCGCGACAAGGCCAAGGCGATCTATGACGAGCGCTTCTGCCGCATGTGGGAATTCTATCTGGCGGCCTCGGAAGCCGCCTTCCGCTGGCAGGATCTGGTGATCTTCCAGATCCAGATCGCCAAGAAGAACGATACGCTGCCGATGACACGCGACTACATGGCCAAGTGTGAAAAGGCGCTCGAGATGCGCGATATGGGGCATCGTGAAACGGCTCCCGTCAAAAAGAGCCCGGCCGCCAAGCCGGCTCGCCGCCGCAAAGTTGCCGACCAGGAATAGCATTGCCGCTTGCCATTGCCGGCGCCTGCACTGAAAAAGGTCCCGTGACCGTCGCGGGACCTTTTTCATGACCTTTGTCCTCTATGC
>NZ_RZQA01001209.1:0-1396 GCF_004022915.1 Mesorhizobium sp. M7A.F.Ca.US.006.04.2.1 | reverse complement strand
CGTCTGAGGTTTCGAGTTTCTGAAGGCAAGACCGGCTTCAGGCCGGTATGCCCGGCTGTGGCTTGCCTATGGCATCGGGGCGCCGAAAACAAAGATCGGCGTTCCCGCAATGAAACGAGGCTAGGCGACGACGGCCAACCGGCGGTGGCGCTGATCCAGCGACACGATGGTCAGCCCGCTGCCGACGACCAGCAGGATGCCACAGACCGCCAGTGTGTTGGGGAATTGCCCGAACACCAGCAGGCCCGAAATGACCGCCCAGACGGTGAAGCAATAGTAGAACGGCGCCACGGCGCTGGTCGGTCCGACGCGATAGGCCATGAAGATGAAGAAGTGGCCGAAGATCAGGAAAAATCCAGCACCTGCCATCAGCAGCAGGTGATGCGCCCCGGGCATGACCCAGCGCTCGGAAACAAGATGCGCGGCGCCGGCGCCGATCAGCACCACCACGACGGCGGAAATCGCCACGATCATTCCCGGCACCTCGGCCGAGACCCGCCGGCCGGCTAGGTCGCGCGCCGCTGCAAGGGCTGCGTTGCCGAGCGCCAGCAGGGCATAGACCGAAATGCCTTGCATGGTCGGCTGCGCCACCATCAGCGCGCCGACGAAGCCGAGCCCGATCAGCGCCATGCGCCGGCCGCCGATCCGCTCGCCAAACAGGATCGAGGAGCCAACCAGCATCAAGAGCGGCGTGATCTGGCCGAGCGCGGTGGAATCGGCGATCTGCATGTTGGCGAGCGCGACCACATAGCAAAGGATCGCCGCCAGCTCGAGCACGTTCCGGCTCAGGACGCGCTTGTCGAAGATCAGCGGGATCTGCTTGCCGTAGCCCAGCGCGAACAGCAGCGGGAAGCCCCAGAGGGCCGCCGCGGCACCCCGCAGAAACAGCACCTCATAAGACGGCAGGCCCGCCGTCGCGAGCTTCATCATCGTGTCGTTGACGAGATACGACCCCGTCGAGACGATCATGAACAGCGGGCCGCGGATAGAGGCAGGGATGAAATGCATCCGGCCACAAGATCAGAGGCGGATGGCGGCGGCAATGGTCCATGGCCTGGCCATGATTCAGACAGGGCCGGGCAAGCAGGCCGGCGCTTTCGCGGCCTCGATCGGTCGGCCGCTACCCCTTCATTTTGCCCGGAGCCTTCCTATATCAGCGCCACATCCCCGCAATCGGATCGATGGTTCGGACTGAGTGAGACGGCACCCGGCCAAAAGACGCTTGTGTTTTTTGGCCTTTGTCGCTAATCGCCCCGCATTCGACTGAACTGAAGGTCTTCGACCGAACTGAAGATCCGGGCCGTCCAAGGAAAGAGACAATGGCAAAAGGTAAATTCGAGCGTAACAAGCCTCACGTGAACATCGGCACGATTGGCCACGTCGACCATGGCAAGAC
>NZ_RZQA01001208.1:0-1398 GCF_004022915.1 Mesorhizobium sp. M7A.F.Ca.US.006.04.2.1 | reverse complement strand
GAACAGCCCATGCCGCTTCTCCTCGATGCGCTCGCGTGAAAAGGCCGGCAGCAGCGAAACGAGCTTGGGCTCCAGCGCCTTACGGGCTTCCTGCAACTCGGCAATGCGCTGGCTGAGGGGTGCCGTGCCGGCATCGTTCTTCAGATACCAGCCGCTGGTCACATAGATCAGCCGGCTGACCATCTGATAGAGATCAAGCTGCACCTGGCCGTCGATCTGGTTGTCGAGCGCGTCGATCTCGCGATAGAGCGCCGGCAAGGCAAAACCGTCACGCACCACCGCGAAGGTCCGCACCACGTCGGCGGCGGTGCGCCCGGTGGCCTCCTGCAGCCGGTTGACGAAGGATGGGCCGCCGCGATTGACCAGATCGTTGGCGACGACCCGTGTGATGATCTCGCGGCGCAGCCTGTGGCCATGGATCTCGGCGGCGTATTTCTTCGCCATCTGGTCGGGAAAATAGCCCATCAGGTCCCGGTCGAAATGCGCGTCATCAGGCACGTCGCTGGCGACGATGTCGGAAAACAGCACAATCTTGGCATAGGCGAGCAGCACGCCGAGTTCGGCTCTGGTCAGCGGTTCGCCACGCGCTTCACGCTCGGCCAGCGCTGCCGGCGACGGCAGCGTCTCGACGGCACGGTCGAGCAGGCCGCGCGCCTCCAGCGCCGTCATGAAGCGGCTCTGATGCGCGATGTCGGCGAGGCCGCGCTTGCGGGCGATCGAAAGCGCCAGCGTCTGCTGGTAGTTGTTGGACAGCACCAGCGAGCCGACCTCCTCGGTCATCTCGGCCAGCAGCTTGTTGCGTGCCGGGCGTGTCAACGACCCCTTGCGCATGGCGGAAGCCAGCGCGATCTTGATGTTGACCTCGACGTCGGAGCAGTTGACGCCGCCCGAATTGTCGATGGCGTCGGAGTTGCAGCGGCCGCCATTCATGCCGAACTCGATGCGCGCCCGCTGCGTGACGCCGAGATTGGCGCCCTCGCCGATCACTTTCGCCCGGACGTCGAGCGCGGTGATGCGAATGGCATCGTTGGCGCGGTCGCCGACCTCGGCATTGGTCTCGGTCGATGCCCTGAGATACGTGCCGATGCCGCCGAACCACAGAAGATCGACCGGCGCTTTGAGGATGGCGGTCATGATCTCGACCGGCGTGGCGGTGGTCTTGGCCAGGCCGATCGCCGCCGCCGCCGCCGCCGGCAAGGTGATCGATTTCTGGTTGCGCGAGACGATGATGCCGCCTTCCGACAGTTTCGTCTTGTCGTAGTCCTGCCAGCTCGAACGCGGCAGCGCGAACATGCGCTCGCGCTCGGCCATCGAGGCTGCCATGTCGGGATCGGGATCGATGAAGATGTCGCGATGGTCGAAGGCCGCGATCAGCCGGGTTTTCGGGGACAAAAGCAT
>NZ_RZQA01001207.1:0-1403 GCF_004022915.1 Mesorhizobium sp. M7A.F.Ca.US.006.04.2.1 | reverse complement strand
TCTATGCATCGCATCTCAACTCCCGCGCGCCCGTCTCGAGAGCGTCGAGGTGGGCTGAAGCCGTGTTGCAGCCTCTGCGCGTCTTTCGGAGATTAAACAAAAAGGCTGTCCGCACCAGCCAGAAACGGTCTTTTTCGGGTCACGGCGTGATCTGCCCGGCGGCCGCAACATCTGGCTCGATGGCGACAGCGGAGAAACCGGCTTCAACCCGATCGCAAGACGCCTGGCTCCTCTGTTTCCTTGAACTCTTCCGTATCCCTGGGCGCGGCGACCAGATCCTGGAATCCGAGAGTGGCGACGAGATAGCCTGCTTCGTCGTAAACCTTCGTCACCCAACTGGTCGGGTCCACGCCATCGACAATTCCGTCGAGCATGGCCTCCTTGGCTGCACGCTTCGCCTCTCTGACAGCCTCATCTCGATCAGCCATATCGGCAAAGATTGCAGGCTGGGCCATGCCTTCGATAAACTCGAAGCGAAATTTCGGCATCGGTCGCTCCAGTCATTGTGCCAGCGCATCGGACATTTCTGGCAGGTTTGACGCTCAACGCGGCGGTGTCGAAAAGGATGCAGCGGGTTGATTGCGCTTGATCATCAAACCTCAGGCAGCATTGCTGCCTCCCATCTCCCAGTCGCCTTGCCAACGTGCGCGCACGGCGATCATCAGTGTGGCCGCTTCCGTCATTCCTGTTTCAAACAACCTGATCAGCTCTCTCGCTACGGCGTTGGCCGCCGCCGTGTCGGGCAAGATAGCAAATTCCTGGCACAGCGCGTCGAACGCGTCGCGAAGGATGTTCAGGTCACTGGGGTAGAGAGCTTCCGTATTCGTGCGGGTTGGTCGGCTAAGCATCAGGCGCTCCTATTCGGCTACAGTGGGATTGCTCCCAAGCAGCGGCGCCCGTTACACAGCCGCTGACAATGGCTTTATGCGGCACAGCCCAGCAGGTGTCATTAAACTATGATGCACGGCGCGTCGTTCGCCCGTTGAGGGCGCATATGGAGTTGTCCTTGGCTGTCGTGACGCAAGTTTCTTCGCAATGCGTCGGCGGCCTAGCCCCGACCTGTTGTCCGGCGCCTGGAACTCTTCGCGACTGACGGCATTATCTAGTCCGACCAACCGGGGGCGAAATGGGAGTCACGTCACGCGAACGTTCGTCTGAAGTGCAGCGCTTCCAGCTTCTGGCGGGGTTGGGTGACAGGATTCGGGAGATCGATGATCCTGCCGAACTGGCATTTGCGGCAGCGGAATTGCTTGGGAAGCATTTTGGCATCAGTCGAGCCGGATATGGCACGATCGATCTCGAGAAAGAAACGATAGTCATCGACAGAGACTGGAACGCGCCGGGAATCCGAAGTCTGGCCGGAACTCTGAACTTCAGGGACTACGGCTCCTATGTCGATGATT
>NZ_RZQA01001206.1:0-1406 GCF_004022915.1 Mesorhizobium sp. M7A.F.Ca.US.006.04.2.1 | reverse complement strand
ATCGTGCAGTCGGTCGGCGGCGGCGGTGGCAATGGCGGCTTCTCGTTGAACGGCGCGGGTCTTGTGGCTGCTGTCAGCATCGGCGGCAAGGCCGGCACTGCCAGCGACGCCAAGGCAGTGACGGTCGGCATCAATTCAGGGCTGATTCACACGCTTGGCGACCGCTCCACGGGTATCATCGCCCAGTCGATCGGCGGTGGCGGCGGCAATGGCGGCGGCACGGCTTCCGCCGGCCTCGGCGCCAACGTCACAATCGGTGGCAAGGGAGGTGGCGGCGGCACGGGCTGGACCGTCGATGTCACCAATGGCGCGGCGGTACACACCGAAGGTGTCCAGTCTCATGGCATCCTGGCGCAGTCGATCGGCGGCGGTGGCGGCTCAGGCGGATTTGCCGTCTCGGTTGGCGGGCCGTCCTTCTCGCTTGGCGGCGATGGCGCGTCGGGCGGCGGGAGCAAGAAGGTCTATGTCGAAAACACAGGCCTGATCAGCACGGACAAGGATATGTCGATCGGCATCTTCGCGCAGTCGGTCGGTGGCGGCGGCGGCGCAGGTGGTGCCGGCGAAAGCAAGGGCAAGAGCGATGGCGGTGAAGTCGCGGTAAACCTGTCGCTTGGCGGCTCGGGTGAGGTCGGCGGCAACGGCGGCAAGGTCAATGTCGAAAACAGCGGCATAATCCAGACCGACAAGGCCAATTCCCACGGCATCCTGGCGCAGTCGATCGGCGGCTCCGGTGGCGTCGGCGGCGCGTCCGGCACGTCATCCACCGACTCGAAGATCGCCATCACGCTGAGCCTCGGCGGCGCCGGCGGCGCTGGCGGTACCAGCGACAAGGTTCACGTCCAGAACTTCCAGAGCGGTTCGATCCTGACGCAGGACGACAACTCGCACGGCATCTTCGCACAGTCGGTGGGCGGCGGCGGTGGTGCGGGTGGCGCTGGCTCGACGGAGACCGGTAAGGCCGAGACGGCCGTTACCATGTATATTGGCGGCCAAGGCGGCAGTGGCAGCATCGGCGGTGAGGTCGAGGTCAACAACTTCGGCAAGATTGAAACACTGGGCTATATCTCGCACGGCATTTTTGCGCAGTCGATCGGCGGTGGCGGTGGTGCCTCGGGTGCCGCGACCGGCGCATCGGAAGCAGACATGACAATCGGTGGCGGTGCCAGCATACCCAACGGGATTCCGATCCCGGTGGTCGGCGACCCCAACGACCCCGACAACGAGGCCGATGGTGGCAAGGTCACCGTCACCAACGATGGCGAGATCATCACACACAAGGATGGGTCATACGGCATCTTCGCCCAGTCCATCGGCGGCGGTGGCGGATATGGCGGCACGGTTTCGTCCGACTTCGCCGGGTCCGACTCTTTTGCCCTCCGCCTGGGCGGCAAGGGCGGCCACGGCGG
>NZ_RZQA01001205.1:0-1406 GCF_004022915.1 Mesorhizobium sp. M7A.F.Ca.US.006.04.2.1 | reverse complement strand
CCAGACGCTCCCGCCCCCGCCGATGATGGCTATGGCAAGCGAAAGCAACGTCAGGAAGGCAGTTTTGAGCATGAAGGGCCGGGGACACCGAAGAGTTGCCGCTCGGGGATATCGCGGCGCAGGGCCTTGTGGCAAGCGGGCCGATGTAGAATTGCAGCCGCCTCTTCCTTCTCCCCCTGCGGGAGACGGTGGCCGAGCGAAGCTCGGTCGGATGAGGGGTGTTCCAGGCGCGCCATCACAGCGCCGACAGCGTCTCCGGCGGTTGAGGCGTATTGAGGACGGGCGCCGACTGGAACAGGCTGGTCATGTCCCGCAGCGTCTGCGTCGTGCGGCTGGACAGCACCGGCGGCCGTTCGGCGGCTGCATCGGCCACCGCCTGCGCGTCGCTCTTCTTCTGTGCTTCCTCGGCCTTGGCAGCGATCTCCTCGTCGACGAAGGGCTTGTCGATGCCCGGGATCGGCTTGAGGTCGATGTTCTGGTGCGCATAGACCATCAGGCGCTGCCATACCATCGCAGGCAGCGAGCCGCCGGTCATGTTCTTGGTCGGCGTGAAATCGTCATTGCCCATCCATACTGCCGCCGTGTAGTTGCCGGTGAAGCCGACAAACCAGGCGTCGCGGTAGGATTGCGTCGTGCCCGTCTTGCCGGCGACGACGATGTTGGGAAGTTGGGCCCGCCGCGCCGTGCCCATCACCGGTACTGCCGCCAGCATGGTGTTCATCGATTTCAGCGCCTGCTCCGACAACACCCGGTGTGGCGGCGGCGCATCCTTGGCGAAATCATAAACCACCTCGCCGGTGCGGGTGACGAGTTGGCTGATGCCGTGCCGGAAGCCGACGAAACCGTTGTCGGCGAACACGCTGTAGCCCGTCGCCTGGTCCATCACCGTCATGCCCGAGGTGCCCAGCACCATCGTCTTGTGCGCTTCGAGCGGCGATTCCACGCCCATCGCCTCGGCCATGGCCTTGATCGGCCCGATGCCAAGGTGATCCTTGGCCAGCCGAACCGGCACGGTGTTGATCGATTTGGCCATAGCCATGATCAGAGTTACATTGCCCGCCGATCCGCCGCTGTAATTGTGCGGCGACCAGGACCCCCAGCTGATCGGGCCGCCGGAGATGATGGAGTTGGGCGTGAAGCCGTGTTCCATCGCCGTTGCATAGACATAGGGTTTGAATGACGAGCCGGTCTGGCGCAGCGCCTTGGTGGCGCGGTTGAACTGGCTGGCGCCATAGTCGCGGCCGCCGACGATGGCGCGCACGGCGCCGTTGGTCTCGATGACGACGACGGCACCTTCGGTGACGTTGTACTCCTTGCCGAACTGGCGCAGGTGGAACTCCACCGATTCTTCCGCTGCCTTCTGGATGTTCGCGTCGAAGGTGGTTTGGGCAACAAGCGAGTGCTGG
>NZ_RZQA01001204.1:449-1407 GCF_004022915.1 Mesorhizobium sp. M7A.F.Ca.US.006.04.2.1 | reverse complement strand
GCATCGCGCGCGGCGCCCCAGGCGTCAAGACCTGGGAAGATGCGCTGATATTCATAGCTGTAGGCGCCGCGCGCGATGCCGATGTCCAGCCGGCCACCGCTGATGACGTCAGCCATCGCCGCTTCGCCGGCAAGCTTGATCGGGTGCCAGAAGGGCGCAATCACGGTTCCGGTGCCGAGGCGGATACGGCTGGTCTTGGCGGCGAGATAGGCGATGTTGATGAAGGGATTGGGCGAGATGGTGAATTCCATGCCGTGATGCTCGCCGATCCAGGCGGTCTCGAAGCATGCCTGTTCGGCCATCAGGACCAGTTCTTCGAGCTCGGTCACAAGCTCGGAATGCGGCTTGGCCAGATCCGACCGTTCCATATGCACGAAGAGCGAGAATTTCATCCGTGGGCACCTGTATTGACGGTGGAAGCGCTGGGTCTGGCGAGCGGCCGGACCTCGCCTTCGACATCGTTGCCGACATAGACGCCGAATGCATCCACCGAGCATTCCCTGATATAGCGCGTGAGCATCGAGCGGATCGCCGAATCGGCGATCTTCAATCCTTCGATCGCGTCGATCTCGATGAGCCGAATGCCGCGATCGCTGGAAGCGGGCACGTCGAACGTACCGCGATAGTAGACATGCGTGCGCGAAACAGGTCCGGCGTCGTCCCAGACGGCGAACAGGAAGCCGAGCTGGGCCTCGATGGCCTTTGCCGCAAGCAGTCCACGCAGACTATTGCCATCGCCTGCCGAACCCAACCCTCGGCCGCGCGGCAGTTCAAAACCGTCCGCCGTTTCCACGAACAGGATCCGGCCACCATTTTCGAGGATGGCGCCGACATCGGTGCCGGGCTGGGTCGCGGCCAGCGCGTCCTGGCTGAGGCCGGGTGCAACATAGGCGCCGCGGCAATAGCCGAGCGGCTGCGCGGAATTGTGCTCGAAATCGCGGACGCGGCCGATGAGGAT
>NZ_RZQA01001204.1:0-439 GCF_004022915.1 Mesorhizobium sp. M7A.F.Ca.US.006.04.2.1 | reverse complement strand
AGCCGCTCCATGTCGCAGTCAAAGGACGCGACGGAGCCGTCCAAAACGGGACTGCCGGTCCTTCCCGGCCGCCATGCTACGGCGGCGAACTTGTCGGCGGCTTTCGAGGCGAAGATGCCGGACGCTGCCTTCTGGCCCTCGTTGAGGATGTTGATGGCGAAGCTTTTCGATGTCGCGAAGACAGGATGGCCTAAGGCCTTGTGGGCGATGCAGACCAGCACGAGGGGCGGATCGAGCGACACTGAGGTGAACGAGTTGGCGGTGAAGCCGCGCGGCTCGCCTTCTGGCCCGATGGTGGTGACGATGGTGACGCCGGTGAGGAAGGAGCCAAGCGCACGGCGGAACTCGCCGCTGTCGAACCCGGTATTCGCCTCAGCAGTGCCGCTTCGCTCGATCGCTTCGTCCTCCGCGAGGAAGTCAACGATATGGCGCGTGGTGA
>NZ_RZQA01001203.1:0-1409 GCF_004022915.1 Mesorhizobium sp. M7A.F.Ca.US.006.04.2.1 | reverse complement strand
GGCGAACTGGCGCTAGCAGGCGTCGACGTTGCCATTGTCGAAAGGCGGCCGGATCAGAAACTTGCCGGCCTGCGCGCAGGCGGCCTCCATGCACGCACCATCGAGGTGCTCGACCAGCGCGGAATTGCCGATCGGTTCCTCTCGCAGGGCCAAGTGAGCCCGGCCGTAGGTTTTCACATGATCCGCCTAGACATCAGCGATTTCCCAACCCGGCACAATTACCTGTTGGCGTTGCGGCAGAACCACATCGAGCGCATCCTGGCCGACTGGGTCGGCGAGTTGAAGGTGCCGATCTATCGTGAACACGAGGTTGCGGGGTTTATCCAGGACGACAGCGGCGTCGACGTCGAACTGTCCA
The DNA here is from genome assembly GCF_004022915.1 of Mesorhizobium sp. M7A.F.Ca.US.006.04.2.1. NCBI lineage: Bacteria > Pseudomonadati > Pseudomonadota > Alphaproteobacteria > Hyphomicrobiales > Phyllobacteriaceae > Mesorhizobium > Mesorhizobium sp. M7A.F.Ca.US.006.04.2.1. The sequence continues at coordinate 1,051 of NZ_RZQA01001203.1, read as the reverse complement.
CCGGTCACCGCCTGAGGGCCGCATATCTGGTCGGCTGCGACGGAGGCCGCAGCACCATTCGCAAGGCGGCCGGTATCGAGTTCGCCGGATGGGATCCGACGATGAGCTGGATGATTGCCGAGGTCGAAATGTCGGAAGAACCGCCATGGGGCTTCCGCAGCAACGCCTCCGGAATTCATGCCCTGGGTAAGATCGAGGACGGCAAGAAGGTTGGCGTCGTGCTGACGGAGCCCCGCCTGGAGGCGCGCGGCGAACCGACGCTACGCGAGCTCAGCGAGGCGCTGGCTGCCATCTATGGCACCGATTTCGGGGTCCACAGCCCGACCTGGCTCTCCCGCTTCACCGACATGACGCGCCAGGCTGCCGCATATCGCGACAGACGCGTGCTCCTGGCCGGCGATGCCGCCCACGTCCATCCGCCGATGGGTGGACAGGGCCTCAACATCGGCGTGCAGGATGCGGTGAACCTTGGATGGAAGCTGGCCCAGGTCATCAAGGGGATATCGCCGGAAAGCCTTCTCGACAGCTATCATGCCGAGCGCCATCCGGTTGCCGCCCGCGTGTTGCGTAACACGATGGCGCAGGTCGCGCTTCGCCGCACGGATGACCGCAGCAAGGCCTTGGCCGACACCGTTGCCGAGTTGCTCGGCATGGATGAACCCCGCAAAAAGATCGCAGCCGAGATGTCCGGCCTGGGTGTCCACTACGACCTCGGCGAGGGGCACCCGCTGCTTGGGCGGCGAATGCCCGATCTCGATCTGACCACCGCCGGCGGACCGTTGCGGGTCTTCACCTTGCTGCACGACGCGCGGCCCGTGCTGCTCAACCTCGGTGAGCCCGGCAGACTGGACATCGCGCCTTGGGCAGAACGGGTCCGGCAGATCGACGCCGGTTACGCCGGTATCTGGGACCTCCCGGCTCTCGGGAGTGTCGTTGCGCCCGACGCGGCCTTGATCCGGCCCGATGGTTATGTGGCTTGGGCCGGGGCGGGAGCCCAACGGGGCCTTGTGGACGCGCTGACCACCTGGTTCGGGCCGCCTGCTGCCGCAGG
>NZ_RZQA01001202.1:0-1410 GCF_004022915.1 Mesorhizobium sp. M7A.F.Ca.US.006.04.2.1 | reverse complement strand
CTACCGGACTGCCGGCGCCAAGGGCATCAAGGTGCTGCTGGACGGCCATGGTGGCGACGAGGTCGTTTCACAAGGCCACGGCCACCTGCACGAGCTTGCGAATGGCGGCCGATGGATGGATCTGTGGCGCGAGGTCCGCAGCGCATCCAACACCTATGGCGACAGCACGCTTGGCCTTTATCTCCAGTTCCTGACCCTCTACGGGCCGGCCTGGCGCATCGCCAGGCTGAGGCATATGGCCAACCGTGCCCTGAACAAGATCCGCAAGCCCGCGCAAGTGTCGCGCGCACGAAGCTGGCGCGACCTGATCAATCCGGACCTGGCCAAGCGCACCGAGCTTGTCGACCGGTTTCACCGGGCCGGCTACATGCCGCCCGGCGTCCAGGCCAGCGATGCCTTGAGCCATCGCTGGATCCTGTCGAACGGCTATGTCCCGCATGCTTTCGAGGTTCTCGACAAGGCCGCCGCCAATTTCGGGGTCGAGCCGCGCTACCCCTTCTGGGACAAGCCGCTGGTCGAGTTCTGCCTGGCGTTGCCGGGCGAGGAGAAGCTGAGCCACGGTTTTGGCCGCTATGTGCTGCGCCGCGCCATGCAAGGCGTATTGCCGGAGGCGGTGCAGTGGCGGCGCGACAAGATCGACTTCACTGCCAATCTCGTCAATGGCATGCTGCGCAACCATCGCGACCTCCTGGAACAGCTGCTGGTCTCGGATGCGAACCGCATCGCGCCTTACGTCAATCTGCCGCAAGTGAGTGCCGCCTATGCGCGGCTGCTGCGCCAGCCCGATCAGGCAGCCCCCCTGGATGTCCAGTATGTCTGGCGCTCGGCCTCGCTGTCGCTCTGGCTGCGGCAGTTCCAGCATGGCGGGAGCCCCGCATGATGCCGCGCAACGAGCCGCTCGCTCTATGCAATGATGATGCCTTTTCGCATGGCCGGGCCATGCGAGAACGCCGCTTCTACCGGGCCTACGGCCTGACCATCGCGTCGGAGGTGACGTTGCCCGAACTGCAGCCGGCGGCGCCGGGGGCGGCGGATGTCGTGATTGCCGTCGGCGCGATCGACCTGCCAAAGCCCTCGCCCGAAGCCGCGACCGACTTTCGCTTCGAGCCGGACCGGCAATATCTGGCGTGGCATGCCGTGGGCGCGTTCCTGATCACCGATTCCAGCCGTATCGACATCGAACCGGCGCCCGGCGTCGACGACGCGCTGCTCGCGTTTCCGCTGCTTGGTCCGGTCATGGCGCTGCTCTTGCACCGGCGCGGCCTGCTTGTCCTGCATGCCAGTGCCATCGCCGCCGCCGGCACGAGCGCCATCTTCATGGGTGACAAGGGAGCCGGCAAGTCGACGACCGCAAGTGCGATGATCCGGGCCGGGCATCGACTGCTTACCGATGACGTGGTGGCGCTGGAC
>NZ_RZQA01001201.1:0-1413 GCF_004022915.1 Mesorhizobium sp. M7A.F.Ca.US.006.04.2.1 | reverse complement strand
CTCCAGCACGACGATGCGGGTGATGAAGCTCTGCGCGGTGGCGCGGTGCTTCTCGATGGCGGCTTCCGGAATGGTGGTCAGGCCGGTATCCATGAAGGGTGCTCCGTGGTGTGACGGTCAGACGTCTGAGATGACCTGTCCGTTGGACAGGATATGAACCTTGTAGCCGGCAAAAATCTTCTGTGCTTCGCCGGCGGCGTAGAGTGCCTGATAGGCCTCGTGCGGAATCAGCGCATGGTTTTCATAGCTCGACACGCCCTGACGCGCGGCTTCCAGATCATCAGTGTTGATGAAGAATTCCTGCGTTGTCTTCTCACTCGAAAACAGGCCCTTGCGGCCGGGCTTCTCGCTCTTGGAATAGACCTCCTGGATCGTCCAGGTCAAAAGCCAGGCATTTTGCGGCTTGCGCACCTTGGCCAGAACCTCGGTCACCGTCGAATTGTTGTCGGTAATCCCCACCGAATAGAACGGGCCGAGCACGACGCGGCGCAGCTGCTTGGGGTGCAGCGGTTCGAAATCCTTGTCGAGGTTGACCGCGATGGTTGCCGGCGACAGCGTATAGGCGGAGTTCTTCTCGGTGAAATCGTCGAAACGATGGGCAAGCTCGGGATTGAGCAGGCCGTCGACCGGCAGCGGAATGTCGACCGTCTCGTTGAGTTTGCCGTTCCTGTCGACAAGCTGGCGGATCATCGCGTCGGAAGAATCCTCCACCGTCACCATGTAGACCAGAGGCAGGTTGGCGCTGCCGTCGAACGTCGCCCAATGGACGAGATAATAGGGCCGTCCCGTCTTCGGATTGACCGAGACCTTGGCGGTTTGCGCCAGCGTGAAGGGACCGAACGTGTTCTCGCTTTTCACGTCCTCGAGATAGAGCCGCTCGGCCATCGACTTCTGCAGCGCCTCGGGGAATTCCTTGTGGCGCAGGATGAAGTCGGCCATTTCCTCGCGCAATTCGCCGGCGAGCGGGATGTTGGCAAGCCGCGCGTCGGCCTGGCGGCGGTCGTTTTCCAGTTCGAGCAGGTTCTGGAACACCGGGAATCCGCTTTCGGCCCGCGAAATGCGGAACGTGTCCATGAAGCCCAGCCGGTTGCGCCAGCAGGAAAACGACTTGTCGAGCCGGGCGATGTATTCGGCGACGATCTTGGCGACGATGCCGTGCCGGTAAAGCGGCGAGCGATCGTCGCGCATGAACACTTCAAGGCCGCTCAGCGCGGCCGTGATGGCGGAGAAATATCGTGCCGCCGCTTCGTTTTCGGGGGTCATGCCTGTGCGCTCGCGGGCAGTCCTGTCACTCTAAGACTGCACGTAGTTTGCCGAATTGTGCTTCTTCAGCACCTCGTCGAAGCGGCGGGCAAAGGCATCGTCGGCCAGCTTCTTGCGGCGCTGGATGTCGGCGGTGGCGGCCCTGTTTTT
>NZ_RZQA01001200.1:0-1416 GCF_004022915.1 Mesorhizobium sp. M7A.F.Ca.US.006.04.2.1 | reverse complement strand
CCCGCCGCATCGTGCCGTCGGTGTCGGCGATCTTTCGTCTTGCGGCTTCGTCGCTTCTGATCGTCAGCCGCTTCGATAGGACTTTTGCGGCCTCGACGATTGGCTCCATCGTTACGACCGGAGCGTCCGGAGTTTTCATGTATCTCATGCTCATTATCCTTTCAGGCAAAAATGAAAGCGAGCGCCGAGCAGATGTCCGCTCCGGCAAGTTAGGCACGGCGACAAAGTTAATTTCTTTACGATCCAGGCCAGCAGTGCTGAACCAAAATCGGAGTTGCCGAGTCGCGGATCAAAAGCACAGCGTAGGCCTGCAACTGATCCTCGGGGATCTGCTTTTCAATGACCGAGTTGTGAACGCGTCGCGCAGAATATTGCAGTCAAAAGTTGAAATAGCATCGGCCGAATGATCGTTGTCCATAATGCGGCTCCCATCGAGGGGCGGGAAAGCGATGGTCGCTCTCAAGCGCCGGTACCGATGTCCCGGCCGGCGACAATGCGACTGTACACACCCACAGCTGGTTAGCGAATCATTCCAGCAGCTTGCCGGTTTGTCAGCACAGGTCAGTCGGGTCGGCCTCGTCCCGCCGCTTGGCGTCCTGATCGTTCAACCGTCTGACCATCTCGTCCGCTTCACCAGCATTAACTCCGACCATGACCTTGTGGCCGGACTCGGCGGGCTGGCCGGTGAAGACGTCGAAAATGGTCCAGCTGTCCGGATGGTCCATCCGAAGCGCGTAGCGGTTGCCATATTCCGAGTCCTCTTGGTTCTCGCCCGCCACCGAGCGGTTCAGGCGTGCACAATGAAAAACACTGCCGCCAGCACAACGACTGTCCACAGGGCCACGCCCAGCTTCGAAACCAGGCTCGCCCTGTGAAGCGAGCCCCTCCCGAATGCTGGCAACCACGTTCTTCATGCTGCTGGATCTGGCCGGCGTCGCCGCAACGGCGACCGGCGGCTTGACCCCAAGCGTGCGGAATACCGGAAGCAGTGTCGGTTCACGCATGGCTTTCTCCTGGCGCCAGGTCCTCAGTATCCCATTCCGCCCATGCCGCCACCGCCGCCACCCGCAGGTGCTGCATCCTTGGCCGGAACGTCGGTAATCATCGCTTCGGCGGTGATCAGAAGGGCTGCGATCGAACCGGCATCCTGGAGTGCGGTGCGCACCACTTTCGCCGGATCGACGATGCCTGCCTTGATCATGTCGACATAGACCTCGTTCTGGGCGTCAAAACCCTGATTGTGGTCCTTGCTGTCGGTGAGCTTGCCGACGACGATTGAGCCTTCGACGCCGGAATTCTCGGCGATCTGGCGGATCGGCGCTTCGAGCGCCCGCAGCACGATCGTGATGCCGGCCGTGACATCGGCATTGGCGCCGGTCAGGCCGCCAAGCGCCGAGCGGGCACGCAGCAGAGCGA